>JBEDDQ010000316.1:0-3062 GCA_041176185.1 Armatimonadota bacterium
GCGAAACGCCAACAGATGTTGAAGAACCCGGTGAACCTACGGTTGCCGATGAGGGCGAATCAGAGGACGATACCGAAGGCACGGATATGACATCGGATAGTGGTGCCGAACGGGATGAAACAGCAACTATGGATGATGCAGCTGACGGCACGAATGTACCCGCGGACAAGCTGAGCGAGCTCCTCGCGACGTGGCGGCGCGGCGCATATGATGTCGCATTTACACAGCCCGTAGCCGCGGTCGTAGATGAACCCGATGCAACTCTCGTCATGCCAGATCCGATAACTCCTTTGGCTGTCGAGCCCGAACCCGTGATCGCCGAAGCAGTGACTGAAGTGATAACTGACCATTTGGATGTTGATACAACCGCTGCGGATGCCGTTGACGTCACTAATGCCGCATCGCCGCTTCGCGGTATCGAAGCGTTGGAAGTGACATTCTCGATGGTTCCGACGGGCGCCAGCGAGATGACACTGCGTGCTGAATCAACAAACCATGGCGAGCTCGGATGTCTGCCGATTTTCTTGGAGATGGCGATGTTGGTGTCTGCGATGCGCGGGATGCAAGCGGAGACGCCTGGTCCTGATGCGACTGATGGCCTTCGTGCGCTGCTCGAAACCAAGTCATCGAATGCGAATGACAACACCGCCCTGCGGTTGCGGGTTGGCTCTATGGATGCCCCTAGAATCGATGCGACCTTGCACGCAGATGGTATTTGTCACGTGCGTGCCGGCGAGACGCGCGGGGATACACAGATCAGTATTTCGGCGCCGGATGGTGGAACAAGCTCGATTGTCGCTACGACATCCTTGGCACCGATGGAAGGTCGCGCCGTTATCACCCTTGAGCGGGAAGTCCTCAGACGTCCATACGGGGATGTACGCTTTATCAACCGTATTCGTCTTCAGCTGATGAAGTAGGCTTACAGGCCGGCGGTAATATCAGCCTTGCGGAAGCGTGGATGCGTCTCCGGGACACGGAAAATCATCAACGCAACGCCAATCAGGGAAAGGACTGTCATCGCGATAAACATCTCGTTAAAGCCCGCCTTCTGCAGTATAAACCCACAGATCCATTGACCAACGGCTGTCGCAAAGCTTGCCGTTACCCCAAGCCGCGCCTGTTCGGTCCCGCGACGGTGTTCTTCGGCACAATCATTCACCAGAGTTATGCCCACGGTCCCGATGATGCCGTAATTCAGTCCGTGCATCGCCTGGACAGCCGCTGCCCACTGTGGCGTCGGGGCGAAGATATAGCCCAGCAGGCGGAATGGGAGTGCGATAAACGCGACGATGAGAGCCGGCCGACGACCAAAGCGGTCCGAGATACGCCCAATCAGAATCATCATGATGATTTCAGCGATGACTCCAGCGATGAAAAACGATGCCAGCGCGCTTGGCTTGGCATGGAGCCGCTCGGTGATGTACAGGGACAGGTTGCCGGTCACACCATAGAGGGCAGCTTGGTAAAAGAAGAACGCAAGCAAATAGCGGGGAATCAGGTGCGGTGCAGGGACGTGGTTGCTTTGCTTCTTTTTGCCAGCTGCATCGTGGCCGGCAAAGGCTGCGTTTGGCTGATGTCCGCGGCGTGGATCCGGAATAAACCAGGCGAGAACGGCGACGAGGGCAAAGAACATCGGACCGAAGACGTAGACAGGGCGAAGATCAGCCACCGACATGTGCGCGCTCTGGGGCAGCAACTTGCCGGAAATCTGAGCAACGATGACATATCCAATGCTCCCATAGACGCGTAGCTGCGAATAGGCATCCCCACTACCATCCGGGCCCACCAACCGGCCGATAATTACGCCGCCCACGATGTTCAGGTATTGATAGCCATTGAGGACAATCGCTTGGAGGAGGAAGAACTTCCAAGGCGCTGTGACGTAGGGGAAGGCCGCCATCGCTGCCGCGGCCCCGATGCCGCATATAAACATCACCGGGCGGCGGGCATCCAGCTTGTCCGAAAACCTTCCAAGCAGTGGTTGGATGCCAAGTCCTGTGAGGAGAGCACAGCTCGAGATGATGTTGACTTGGAGCGTTGTGAGCCCGGATGCTTTCCAGAATGGTGCCGTGTACGGCTCAAGCAATCCGTAGACGGAGACAGTCACCGCCATCACAAAGCTCAGCAGAATACACTTCGCCCAGCTAACCCCTGGGAGGATGCTTTCCTTAGCCGGCATCGTGGTGTTTGTTGAAACTCAGCAGTGCCTTGCGATGGCGAAACGACGGGTGGGATTCATCCACAAAGAGGTAGAGAATCAGCCCACCGATGCCGGCAACGGCGCTCATCGTAAAGAACATCGCCGTGAAACCGTAATTTTGCATCATCCAGCCGCAGAGCCACATGCTGATTGCTGTCGAAATGCCTGCCGTTACGGCGAGGCGTGCTTGCTCACTGCCGCGCTTGGATTCATCTGAGCAGTCGTTGATATAGGCAATTGCGATGGCGCCGACGATTCCGAAGTTCAGGCCATGGAGAGACTGCACGACGGCGGCCCAGAGCGGTGTTGGCGCGTAGTTGTAGGCGATGAGCCGCATTGGAAGAAGGCAAAACGCGAGCAGAAGAGCCGGGCGTCTTCCCGTGCGGTCGGTGAACTTGCCCACTTGGAACATCACCAAAACTTCCGTAACGACGCCGAAGGCGAAGAAGACGCCCAAATCGGATGGCTTTGCGTGCAGCACCTCGGTCAGATAGATGGGTAGATTGGCCGAAACGCCGTACAAGGCACCCTGATAGAACGCGAACGCCAGCAGAAAAGGTGGAATCAGCTTTGGCATCGGCTGGCTGTTCTGCACCTTTGATAGCTTGTCGGTTGATTCAGTGTCATCACTGGTCACCAAGTCGTGGACAATGCTTGCTTTCTTGGGATCAGGAATACGTGTTGAGAGCAGCCCAATGGCGATGTAAATAATCGGTCCAATGATAAAAATCGGTTGCAGGTCTAAAGCTGTGAGTGTGCCGCGGTTTGGGAGCAGCTTTCCGCACACGATTGCCACGATGATGTACGTGATGCTTCCCAGCACCCGGAAGCGTGTGTAGGCGCCGCCACTGCGCGCTGG
>JBEDDQ010000317.1:0-3594 GCA_041176185.1 Armatimonadota bacterium
GGACTAACACCATGGCCGGACCTGCCTACTGGGCTGAAGTTGTTGTGACGGCATCCGGGGATGACCAGGAACTCGCAGGGGCCGCCCTCCTCGAACAGGCAGGTTGCCATGGTTATGATGCACGTGATGGCGAAGTTGTTGGCTACCTTCCCATCGATGACCGCCTCGAAGGAGCACTGTCGCGGCTCTCGGATGCCGTTCCGTTTCCAATCACCCTGCGCCGCAAGCTCGCGGAAGAAGATTGGGCACACGCATGGAAACAGTACTTCAAGCCACAGCTCATCGGTGAGTCCTTCGTCATCAAGCCAAGCTGGGAAGACTTCACGCCAACCCCGGAGCAGCGGGTGATTGAGCTCGATCCTGGGATGGCTTTCGGGACCGGACTCCACGCAACCACACGTTTGTGCCTCCGCGCCCTCGAGGCGCTGCCGGTTGCCGGTGCGCGCGTCGCCGATGTCGGAACGGGTTCCAGTATCCTCGCACTCGGTGCACACCTCCTCGGCGCAGCAAGTGTTGTCGCAACCGATAATGACCCCGTTGCTGTCAAGGTCTCGCTCGATAATCTCGAGCGCAACCATGTGACAAGCGGAATCGATGTCCATGTCGCAGAGGAGCCTCCCGCAGGACCCTTTGATATTGTAGTGGCGAACATCCTTCCCGATGTCATCATCGGTATGGCGGATGCTTTGACAGCATCCCTTGTTCCCGGTGGCACGCTGGTCACCAGCGGAATCATCCATGAACGACGTCAGGATGTCATCGATGCCCTTGAGCAGCGTGGGCATACGCTGCTCTCAAGCCCGGATGAAGGCGAGTGGTGCGCCGTCATTGTTCGCAAGTCGGCCTGACGGAGGTCGTTTGATGCTTCTGGAGATGGCTCTCATTTCCAGTGGCATTTCATGTTCCAGAGGAACTGACGATTGGCTCCTCCTGACTGTCCGTGCTGGCGTCTATTCTGTAACGTCATCAGAAGATGACTCACAGCTCACGCTCTCTGCAAGTTTGCCACTCGCTGGCTACGTGAAGGGGGAGAGCCCACTCCAGCGACTTCTTTACAACGTTGGGAAAGCCGTTCCTGGTGTTCGTTGGGTTATCACGACTGAGAATGTGCACCTCGTCACCGAACGTCTCTTTGATGCCACTCCGGAGGATGATTCCCTGTGGGTGATTGGGGCATCTTGTCTGCTTGACCAAGCCATCAAGGAAGTTGATACGCAGGCACGTCTTCCGGAACATGGCCTGTGGCACTTTGCCAATTTGCGGTCGGTAGCACCATGAACGCGTCGTTCATTCGCTGGCGCGATCATTTCGCTGCAAATCCACTTTTCCAGTCAACGCAACAAGATGGATTTTCTGTAAACGGTGTTTCTGTTTCGGCGACATCCAATCCGGATGTCCTTGCCTTTTCGTTTACGACAGAGCTCCCACCGTGGCTTGACGATCTGCAAACATCAAATAAGCTTGCTTCAGATTTGCAGCATGAGCATCCAGGGATAAAGGTGCTCTATGAAGATGACCCTGTGAAATATGGCCTTTACATCAAGCTCGTACATGAGTGTTACCTTACTGGTATGGAGGACATCAGCCCAGCCTTCATCGCGATCGTTCATCAGCTGCGGCGCGCCTACGATGACTTTTTGGAACACTATGCACCGTTGTAAGAATAGGAGTAAATCACAAACACAATAGGTCATTTTAGCGAAAAAATGACGACGACTTCTTATGTAACTTATGTTTTCAGTCAACCATTAATGCCTCATTAAAGTGGTAGAGTTCCGCATCCATATTCAGGACGTGGAACAAAAATGGGTGGGAAGCGGCGTAAAAAACAGGCGGAAGTCAGTGTGTCACCGTGGTGGGGCCTACTTGTGCTTGCCATTGCTGTCATCGTTTGGGCCGCCGTGGATGACTTTCTTAAACTGAACCCTGAAAAGCCAATTCCTGCGGCTACCAAGTCAAAGTAGTCGGCACCGAACCCCGGTAACAATACGAGTCTGGCAATGCTAAACTATGGCCATGCAGACTGTCCTTCAGACACGTGCCGAGGCCACGCGCTATGCGGAAACATCCACCTTCGCGGACGTCACCGCCTTTTGTGATGCGCTGACAAAGCAATATCCCTTCGTAAAGCGTGGAACCCTTTGTCGGAGCAGCGAAGGGCGCGATGTCCCTTTGCTCGTCGTTTCAAAACCGGGCTTCTCATCCGGATCGCAGGCGCATACTAGCGCTGACCACCTTGTCGTTTATATTCAGGCAAATATCCACGCGGGCGAAGTTGAGGGCAAAGAGGCCATTCTGATGCTCGTTCGGGATCTCCTTAAGTCAGATCCAACGCGTATACTTGATGCCGCGACACTGGTGGTTGCTCCCATTTACAACGCCGATGGGAATGAAAAGTTTGGGGATGGCTTGCTCAATCGTCCACATCAGGATGGACCAGCGCGTGTGGGAGAACGGCATAACGGGATGAACCTGGACCTGAACCGGGACTGCATCAAGGCTGAATCCCCAGAAATGCGCGGCGTTCTCCGGGAAGTCTACGCTGGCTGGGATCCGGATGTCGTCTTTGACCTGCACACTACCAATGGAACCCGCCATGGCTTTCATTTGACCTATGGGCCTGCCACGCATCCCGATACCGACCCCGCAGTCCTGCGCTACCAACGCGACATCCTGCTTCCTGCTGTACGTAAGCAGCTGCGCAAGACCCACAAATGGGAGCTGTTTGACTACGGTAACGCTGAGCGTCGCGGCGGAGAGACCATTTGGGCAACCTTTGGCTACGAAGGTCGCTATGTGACCAACTACGCAGGCTTGCGTAACCGAATCGGAGTTCTATCCGAAGCCGTCAGCTTTCTGCCGTTTAAGTTCCGGGTAGAGACGACCTACGAATTTGTCCTTGCCACCTTGAATAAGCTCGTGGATGACCGCCGGGAAGTCCGAAAGCGCATCGTAGCCGCCGATACCTATCGTGCATCCGAAGCCGGCATCGCATTCGAAATGGCCGCGCGCGGTAAGGAAAAAGTAGACCTTGAGGATGTTCCCTCTGGGACACGGATTGACCACACCAAAGCACCAACGAAGTGGAAATCCGTCGTTCTGCCAACGTATGACCGCTGGGCAACGACCGCAGTAGCAAAGGTTCCGGCATTCTATGCGGTGCCAAAGACATGCACTGATGCCATCCGATTGCTACGCTTCCACGGTGTTGAGCTGTCTGAACTGCAAAAGTCTGCGGTGGGGTACGAGCAGTTCAACGTCAAAACGACCAAGGTCAGCCAGCCATTTCAGGGCCACCCCCTTCGAACCGTGGATGGTTCGTGGGAGCTACGCTCCGCAACGACTGAAGACTACTGGATCATCTCTACCAATCAGCCACTACGGATGCTCATCTTCCATTTGCTCGACCCGCTCTCAACAGATGGCTTCGTAACGTGGAATGTCTTCGACCGGGAAATCACCAGCAGCAAAACCTATCCCGTTCTACGAAAACTCTAAGAGTGCTGAAATGCGGAATGTTCTTTGAACAAAACCGCCTTCTTGTGGATGTTCTGTAAAGATTGCACGCGAAAACGTTTACACACAACTAAATAT
>JBEDDQ010000318.1:0-8652 GCA_041176185.1 Armatimonadota bacterium
TCTTAATCTTTGATGAAGTGCAGACGGGTGTGGGTAGAACCGGAACGCTTTGGGGCTGGGAGAACAGTGGAATCAAGCCCGATGTGATGACACTTGCAAAGGGGCTCGGAGGCGGCTTTCCAATCGGGGCATGCCTTGCATCCGGGGATGCTGCGCGCGTCTTTGTCCCTGGAGATCATGGGTCGACATATGCAGGTAACCCGATGGCAACCACGGCAGCTCTTGCAGTCCTTGACATCATTGGCTCCGAGGGCCTTCTGTCAAATGCCCGGATTATTGGGGCGCTTCTTCAAGAACGTATTGCACATTTGGCGAACGAGTTTCCGGAGTGGATTGGTGCCAGCCGCGGCAGGGGACTGATGCTTGGTGTGAATGTTCCCAATGGCCAAGCGCGCGAGATTGTTGGTGCGGCGCTGTCAAACGGTCTCCTGATGAACGCAACCAGCGAACACACATTGCGTATGGTTCCACCCCTTGTTCTGACGGAGTCGGATGTCTGTGATGCCATCGATCGCCTAAAGGCCGCGCTGCAACAGCTCTCCGGGACATCAATTTCGGCAGTCCGTGGCGCGGTCAGCTCTACGATTGCTGTCGAACCAGGATTCCTCGCCGGGCGTGACCTCTTGGGTATCGATGACTTTTCTGCGAAAGAGTGCCAGCAGATTCTTGCACTCGCTAAGCGTGTCAAATCCGGTGAGATTAGCAATACGGCGACGGGCAAAGTTGGCGCGCTCCTGTTTGAAAAGCCATCCCTCCGGACAAAGGTCTCGTTTCTTGGAGCGCTTGCAAAGCTGGGCGCATCCGGGATGTACCTCGGTAAGGATGAAGTTGGACTTGGCAAGCGCGAATCCGTTGAGGATGTGGGCCGTGTGCTTACGCGTATGGTGAATGTCCTGATCGTACGAACGTTTGACCCGGAAATCCTCAAGGGGCTTGCAAAGAGCTGCAGTATCCCAGTGATTAACGCCTTGGATGATGCAGAGCATCCATGCCAGGCCTTTGCGGACTTTCTAACGATGCAAGAGCACCTTGGCGACGTCACGGGGAAGACATTGACTTACATCGGGGATGGCAACAACGTTGCGGCATCGCTGATGCTTCTTGCGCCAAAGCTGGGAGTGCATTTCCGCATCGCGTGTCCGGACGGCTACCTTCCGGATGCGGAAATCTGGGCGCGGGCAATGGCACTTGCAGCGGACCATGGAACCAAAATGGAGCGTTTCAGCGTACCAACAGAAGCAGCCGCGGGAGCGGATGCGATCTATACCGATGTTTGGACATCCATGGGGCAGGAAGAAGAACACGCGCGGCGGATGGCGGCTTTCGCTGGTTACACAGTGACTGCCGAGATTATGCATTTGGCCGCACCTGGGGCAATTGCGTTGCACTGTTTACCTGCGCACCGCGGGGATGAGATTGCAGATGAGGTTATGGAAGGGCCATGGAGCCGCGTGTTTGCACAGGCAGAGAACCGCTTACATGCACAACAGGCGATCCTTGCAGCGGTCCTTTAGGAGAGATGAATGCAGACGCGTAAGAACGATTTGATGCAGCTGGGTGTGATGCTGATTGCGGCTGCACTTGCCGTATTTGCCGCACTTTGGCTCGGTAAGGTACTTTATGGCCTTGCAAATGTTGCGCTAGTGATTGGCATAATTCTGGTGGTTATCGGCTTCTTCCGCCGGCGCTAACATCAGCTGGGTCTTTGGTGGATGGCTGAAAAGTCCTATCCATCCACCAAATTCTTTGTAAAAGTAAGCAACAAGCCATCGTCGACCGTGATACTTGTGCCATAAGCAACCTGGCTTCCATCTGCGAACAAGCCAGCTCCCGTCGGAATGTATCCACGTTTTACGTACATCCGCTGGGCGGACCCGTAGTCGGCCGTCATCCCTACCGCAATCCCTACGGATGGCGCGATTTTGCCCGCTTCTGCCTCTATGGCATCCATGAGCGCTGTGCCAATGCCTCTGTTTCGAAATTTTGGCAATACATTGAAATCGGCGACTTCCGGGATGCCGATTTCGGCAAATTCTCCGTGATGTGAATGGTTGAGAAGTGTCACATATCCGCAAAATTCACCATCAAAGCGCGCAACAAGCACCAAACGAACCCCTGCATTTTGCTGTTCCAGGTAAGTCTGGTACTGAGTTGCGGGCTTGTTCCACCCAAGCACCGCAAATGCAGCCGCAATGTCGCTTATATCTGAATGTGAAAGGCATGCAATAGAAATCATGCATCATCCTACCAACTGAGCATGAGGCGACTCTATTGCCACTTGTTGCACTGCCCAAGCGATACAATGCCCCCGGCATGAATAGCGGCAAGATACTTCTTTCGCTCCCCATCGGCGACAAGGTGGGACTCGCATTTTCTGGTGGTCTGGACACATCCGCGGCAATCGCGTGGATGCGTGACAAGGGCGCAATTCCGTTTGCATACACGGCAAACCTCGGCCAACCGGATGAAAAAGACTACGATGACATCACGCGTAGGGCACTCGAATACGGGGCTGAGCAGGCACGTCTCGTGGATTGCCGAGAACCTCTCGTAGCCGAAGGCCTTGCTGCGCTGATCTGTGGCGCGTTCCACATCGAATCAGGCGGTAAGAAGTACTACAACACGACTCCAATCGGCCGTGCTGTTACGGGCACGGTTCTGGTCCAGGCTATGCGCGCAGATGGCGTTGAAGTATGGGGAGATGGCTCCACCTATAAAGGCAATGACATTGAGCGTTTTTATCGCTATGGTCTGATGGCAAACCCATCGCTCCGGATCTACAAGCCTTGGTTGGATGAGACATTTGTCAATGAGCTTGGTGGCCGCAAGGAGATGTCAGAGTGGCTGACAACCCATGGGTATCCATATCGCGATAGCGCCGATAAAGCCTACTCGACTGACTCCAACATTTGGGGCGCGACGCACGAAGCCAAGGACCTAGAGTTTCTGAACAATGGCCTCAACATCGTCGAACCGATCATGGGCGTCAAGTTCTGGGATGCATCCGTGGATGTCCCAGCGGAAACCGTATCCATCACATTTGTTGAAGGCTTCCCAACAGAAATCAACGGCAAGACATTTGAGAATGCGGTTGCGCTCGTCGAAGAAGCAAACCGGATTGGTGGCCGCCACGGTATCGGTACTTGTGACCAGATTGAAAACCGCATCATCGAAGCTAAGAGCCGTGGTATCTACGAAGCTCCAGGCATGGCGCTTCTCCATGCAGCGTATGAGCGCCTAGTTGCTGCGATTCACAACGAATCGACCATTGACAACTATCGTACACTTGGCCGTAAACTTGGCCGCCTGCTGTACGAAGGCCGTTGGTTTGACCCGCAGGCCCTGATGCTCCGCGACACCATCACCAAGTGGATTGGCCGCGCAGTAACCGGGACCGTAGTGCTCGAACTCCGCCGCGGTGATGACTATTCCATTCTGGATACAACCGGGCCTGAACTTACCTATCAGCCTGAGCGACTCAGCATGGAAAAGGTTGAAGATGCCCCATTTAGCCCACTGGACCGTATCGGCCAGCTACAAATGCGAAATCTTGATATCGCTGATTCACGCCAAAAGCTGGCTGTTTATTCCCAGATGGGGGCTTTGCCAGCCGATGGTATCCGTGCATTGCTGGGAGAACAGGAAGGTGGGAAATCGTGAGCACTAAGAAATCTGCAGGATCTGCGCCGGAAGTACGGGTAGGCCTTCGCGTCGAAGATGAAACGCTTACCTTCTTCGGTACTGAAGAAGTCAACTTCAAGATCTCCCAAGGCTGGACAGTTGTGGCTGTTAATCCAGGGGATGCGTATGTTGATCAATACGAAGAGGCGGGCGAGGTTTATGAAACCTTGGCTGGAGCCGACTTGGTCGTCGTGCTCAAGGCACCTGTCAACCCAAACGGAGCTGCAATCTGATGGCACTTTGGGGCGGACGTTTCGACACACCCACAGATGCACTCGTTTGGCAGTTTAACCAATCCCTGCCATTTGACCGAAAAATGTGGCGTGAGGACATCACCGGTTCTATCGCACACGCCCGGATGCTTGGTGTACAGGGAATTATTCCTACTGTAGATGCAGACGCGCTGGTTGCTGGACTTGCATCTCTCAGGGATGACATCGATGCAGGTAAGGCAGAACTGCCCCCGGATGCTGAAGATATTCACTCTGCAGTCGAACAGCTGCTACGCGAGCGACTCGGACCGGCAGTTGCTGGGAAATTGCATACCGGCCGCAGCCGTAATGACCAGGTCGCCACGGATATTCGCCTTTGGCTGCGCGGACGGTGTGACACGTTGGCAGTTGCCCTGCATGGTCTGAGGAAACAGCTGATTGAGCTTTCTGATGCCAACCCGGATGCAATCCTGCCAGGTAGGACCCATCATCAACACGCGCAACCTGTGTATCTGGCACATCACCTCCTGGCATACTTCTGGATGCTTGGCCGGGATGAGTCGCGGGTGACGGATGCCCGTCGCCGGATGAACCTGTTGCCGCTTGGCGCCGGCGCGCTTGCCGGGACACCTTATCCGCTAAACCGCCATATGGTCGCAGAAGAGCTTGGATTTGATGGTGTTATTGAAAACTCCATGGATGCTGTTGGGGACCGAGACTTTGCGATTGAAGTGACTGCTGCATGTAGTATCACCATGATGCACCTGTCGCGCTTTGCGGAAGAAATTGTTCTCTGGATGTCTCCTGAGTTTGGCTTCATTGAGCTCTCTGATGCCGTGACAACCGGTTCGAGTATCATGCCGCAGAAGAAGAACCCCGATGTTGCCGAGCTTATTCGTGGCAAGAGCGGGCGTGTCTACGGCGACTTGGTTACGCTTTTGACGCTGATGAAGGGGTTGGTCCTTGCTTACAACAAAGACCTTCAGGAAGATAAAGAGCCTCTCTTCGATGCCGTTGAAACAACCGAGCTGTGCGTCACGTTGATGCAGCGAATGCTTTCTGATGCAAAGTTCAAGAAGGAACGTATGCTTGCCTCGATGCATGGCGACTTTTCTACTGCAACTGATTTGGCGGATGCACTTGCTGTGGACGGAGTTCCGTTTCGCGAGGCACACGAGATTGTCGGACGCGTTGTTCGCGGAAGCATCGAAGCCGGAGTTGGATTGGAAGATCTGACAATCGAGGATTTGAAGGCATATGATGGTCGCTTTACAGAGCGTGCTCTCGATGCAATCACGCCAACGGCTAGTGCAAACGCAAGGACATCGTATGGCGGGACAGCACGTGCGAGCATCGATCATCAGCTTATTCAGGCACGCATCGCACTGGGACTATGATCGGGAACAGCAAAGCCTCACAGTAACGTAGTCTTGTTCAGTGCTACAAAAACCTGCTACCCGTGGTAGCATCGTCAGTTGGGATATCTAGTATGCAGAACATAAAAGTCCGCTGGTGGAACTCATTCAATATTCTTGGCATCTTGATGATGGTGCTTGGGATTTGTGGGTTTGTATTCAAAGGCAAATTTGTGTTCGATCCGGGCAGGGCTGCGCTTGGCTACGAGCCAGCGCTATATCTTGTAACCGGAGGCTTGATGTTCATCAATGCGTGGTTGACACCGACTCCGGTGTTACCAGATAAAGCAAAAGCGCAGAGCAAGTCTGCTGAAGGAAAGAATGGATAATGGCTAAGGAAGTCTCTATCGAAGAAGGCGCCGTCAAGGTTGTCCGCTGCTCAGTCACCAATGAACCGATGCAGAATGTCCCTGGTTGGTACTCGGATGTCAAGGTTCGCTTTGTATCTGACAAGGGCCGTAAGAACTCCGATGTCCATGCTGATGTCCTGCCTCCGGATGAGCCAGCTGCCAAGCCTGTGGATGACGAAGAAGGCGACATCAGCCTGGATGAGCTTCAGGATGAAGAGGATGCTGGCGAAGATGTCGATGGTGGTGAGGGCGATGACGATGTCGTCGTTTCATTGCTGGATGACGACACCGACGAAGAATAAACAATTCTTCGAGTGTGAATTCAAAACACCGTGATGCCTGCATCACGGTGTTTGTTTTTAATCTCCGATGGACGCCTCTGGGAGGGTTGCACCGGACACCGATACAAGACGCCATGTACCAGGAAGAAACGGGATATCAGGGGTTGGTCGTTCAAGCCTGAAGGAAAGTACCGCTTCTGGTGCTGACCACACGCCTTCTTGTGTCCGCGTGTCACGCGCTTGAAGGCTGGCAGTGACTGTAAATTCCTTGGTGCTTGATGCTGTGATACCGGTTTGCTGAATCGTCGCCTGAATACCCTCACGCTTCCAGCGTAAGAGCGCAAGCTGAAGGCGTGCCTTTGTCCAGCCGCTTGCTGAAAAGTCGGACGAAATTATGTTGAGGAGATTCCGGTTGTCCGCTCGGTTGAATGCAGTGACCAAGCTCGTCGCTTGTTGTGTAACTAACTCTGAAGCAGGGGGAGGCGGTTTACGAATCGCCGCTATCACGCCTATCAGTAGCAAACCGATGCCGAGTGCTAAGTAGACCCGCTTTCCCCGCCACTCCACCGATTAGTACCCTCGCGCGACGTAACCGCCAAGAAAGCCGGCATATCCCATCGCAAGCGCACTAACAACCAATATCAGCGTTGTCAACCAGCGCGGTGGTTCTTTGACGATGACCTGTAGCTGTGCGAGCATGATGAGAAGAATGCTCCCCACAAGTGCACTGTTTCGGTGTCCAAGCATTCGCCCAGCCGTCCATGGCTCGATGCCAAACCAGCCATTCATGGCCGCAAGGCCGCTTACCACCGCTGGGATACTAATAAGTGCACCCGCGATGACAGATAGGCGTATAAAGCTCTCACGGTGTTCAGCCAGAATTCTGGTCGGAGCGATACGTGCTATGAGGGCACAGATTGCCATCGCCAATGGGAAATGCACGGATGCTCCATGGATGTGTTGCCAAAGCTTGAGTGGATCTTCTTCCATCGTGTTTCCCATGTTTCCCTGATTGCGTGAAGTATCAAATACTATCGGACATCCCGCGGAGCGTCTTTAGAATATTCGCTTAACCAATCGCACGATTGTCCGACCAGGCTGGGTCAGGTATTCAACCCGATCTGTCAAAGCATGCATTAATGCACGCCCACGGCCACCTTCGGCATCTGTTTCAGGCATGGTCGCTGCGGTTGACGGTACATACTCTCCAGCACTGTCGACATCGATAATCACATCACGACCGCTTCGACGAGCCCGAACCTGAATACGGCAATCAGGTTCACCGTGTTCAACGGCATTGGAACACGCTTCGCCTACAGCCAAGCATAAGTCATCTCCCGCATCGGGGGACAAACCTTCTTCCTTTGCCAGTATTCGCATCGCGCGCCGTACTGCACTGACGTGCTCGCTGCGACCTGACAGTTCGATAGTAAACAGATTTGTGTCAGCCATAGTGTTAGATGCTCCTGAGGCATCACCGACATTATAGAACCTAACTGAGTGAAAACCTTGCTTTGTTCAGCGGTACACGATAGGATTCATCCGCGCTCCCGGATGGTGCAGCGGCAGCACGTCAGGTTCTGGCCCTGAAAACCGAGGTTCGAATCCTTGTCCGGGAATAAGCCCTCAGCTAACGCTGAGGGCTTTTTCATACCGAGTGAGTGAGTAATTTCTTTGTCTTTTCCAGTCCTGTCCTGATGACAAGCTCTATCGGCAGCTGGTCATATTCAGGATTGAACAGCTCTAGGCTTACGTAGCCGTCCCAACCGGACTTTCTCAGCTGGCGTATGATCTTTTCACCGGGCGCGATGCCATCCATCGGGAAGACACGGTCTTTGTCAGCAATCGATGCCGGCGCCATATCAGGGTAGTCGTTTACGTGGAAGACACCTAACTCGGTGGCTTTGATATCTGATAGGCCCGCTAGATCCGATTCGCCTTTGTAGAGGTGATACGTATCCAAAAGTATAGATGACCCGGCAGAAGATGCCAATCTGTAAACCTGCTTCACTGTATCAAGGCGTTTTAGATTTGTTGAAAATCCCCACAGCTCGAGTTCAGGTTCAATACCTTCTTCGCGGCCAATCGCAGCGAGTGCCGCAAAGCGCTCCGCGATGACATCGTTTGGAATAACCCGACTCTCGGGAGTGTGCGCACCGATGCTCGCCGCCGCGATTCGTTTGCCGCCAGCACGCCTCACAAGACGCATACATCGGCGTGCATCCTCAAGGCCAGACTTGCGCTGTGCATTGTCATCCACAATCCACTGAGAGAAGCCAATCGCACTTGGCATCGCCAGTCCAAGGTCGCTCAGCTGCTTTGCGAGCTGCTCAAGTCCACCGGGTTGCTTGTCCACGGCTTCTAGTTCAGAAATCCACGGTTCAATGCCCTGCCAACCAGCACGGGCAACCATAGATGCCAAAACGGGCAGGGACAAGCCCCGCCCGCGAATGGTTGAAGTGTTTATACAAACCTTCATTTAGCTTAGATGGTCCATCCTCCGCGCATCTTGCGGTTGATCATCCCGTTCGCCTCTGCATCATCCTTGAAGACTTCCTTCTTCGGATCCCAGTTCAGCTCACGGCCGCCGAGGCGAAGTGAGATGTTGCCAAGGTGGCAAACGGATGCAGAGCGATGTCCAACTTCGACATTACAGATTGGCTGCTTTCGTGAACGGATGCCATCCACGAAGTTCTGTGCATGGTTATCGGAC
>JBEDDQ010000319.1:0-3648 GCA_041176185.1 Armatimonadota bacterium
CTCCTATGTCAGCTTTACAGCAACCGACAACCGCAAGGGCGGTGAGCTCGCTGCAGAGCGTCTCATCAAGTCCGGTGTGACCAGCGGCAAGGTTGGGATGATTATGATGGCTGCAAATGCCGCATCCGTGAATGACCGCGAAAATGGCTTCGAAGAATATCTCAAGAAGAACGCACCGGGCATCAAGATTGTCAAGTCCAACTTTGGTATGTCCGATCGCGCGAAGAGCCAGCAGGTCACCGAGGACCTCTTGACCAAGGATCCAGATGTCGTTGCAATCTACGCTCCTGCCGAACCGACAATCGTCGGCGCATTGCAGGCAGTCAAGAACCGCAACCTCCTAGGCAAGATCAAGCTGATCGGCTTTGATATCACCACTCAGCTCGATGAAGCGGTTATGAAGGGCGATATCGATGCGCTCATCCTCCAGAATCCTGAGAACATGGGCTACGCCGCTGTCAAGGCGATGCATGAGCACTTGACCGGCAAGTCCCCAGCGAAGACGATAGACACAGGCTGCGTCGTGATGACCAAGGAGAATGCAGAAACTCCTGAAGTCAAGGCACTGCGCCCGGCTGCAAAGTAGCCTGCCTGAATGGCAGACTGGCTGACCCTCAAGGGCATCGAAAAGTCGTTCGGCAGCGCCGTCAAGGCGCTAAAGGGCGTCGACTTCCGAATCGGGCAGGGCGAAATTATCGCCCTGCTTGGTGAAAATGGTGCGGGAAAATCCACGCTGCTCAAGGCTATCACTGGCCTGCAGCCTCCAGACACGGGCGATGTCCGCTGGCTTGGTGAGGCGGTTTCCCTAAGTACTCCTGCAAAGGCCGCTGCCCTAGGCATCCAAATGGTCTATCAGGAGCTCAACCTCTCCCCTCACCTCTCGGTTGCAGCCAATATCTGCCTCGGTAATGAGCCAACGAAATTTGGCATTATCGACCACAAAGCCGTCTATCAACGCGCTAAGGAAGTCCTCGATGCCCACGGCTTTGCGATTGATCCTGCCGCGATGGTGGATTCTCTCGGTCCGGCCCAGCGACAGCTGGTCGAAATTGCAAAAGCCCTCGCCCGGGATGCCAAAGTGCTCCTCTTGGATGAACCGACATCCAGTCTTGGCGAGCAGGACATTTTGTCGCTCTTCGAAACACTACGAGACCTTCGGGCAAGAGGCCTTGGCATTGTGTATGTCAGCCACCGCCTCCCCGAATGCTTTGCGATTAGCGACAGGTTTGTTATCTTGCGAGATGGCGAGCTGGTCTACGAAGCCGACACCGCCGACACGGACACTAGTAAGGTTGTCAAGGCGATGGTCGGGAGGGACCTTAAGGACTTTTACCCCCGCGCATCCATTACCCCGGGTGCCGTCAAGGTTGCGATCGACCTTCCAGGCTTTAAGCTTGATATTCACGAAGGCGAAGTCATCGGAATCGCCGGCCTTACCGGCTCCGGTCGCTCCCGCACCCTCAGAACTCTCTTTGGTTTGGAGACATCCACCGGAACGCTGACAATCGATGGAAAGTCTGTTCCGCTTGGAAAAGGCCCACATGTTTGCATCGATGCCGGTGTTGGGCTTCTAACCGAAGACCGCAAGAAGACAGGCCTCGCGCTCGCGCTTCCGATTCGTCACAACACCACGCTAGCTGGTCTGAATAAAGTTGCGCCAGGTCCCTGGCTACTGCATGGCCCTGACAAAGCCGCCACACAGACGCAGGTATCGGCACTTGCAGTCAAAACTCCATCCACCGAAAATGCCGTCGGCAATCTCTCGGGTGGCAATCAACAAAAAGTTGTCCTGGGGCGCTGGCTTCACGCGGAGAGCACCGTGCTGCTCTTTGATGAACCGACGCGCGGCGTGGATGTCGGCAGCAAAGTTGAAATTTACGAGCGGATGAACGATGTGACGCGTAAGGGCTCCGTTGTGGTGTTGGTGAGCTCGGAGATTCCAGAGCTCCTCGGGATGAGCGATCGCATCGCCATTTTGTTCCACGGAAAGCTTGTCACGGTCATTAGCCGCGCGGATGCGACACCTGAGCGTGTCCTCCACTGGATGATGACCGGGCGCGATATCGACCCGACAGACACGGCAGACCAGCCACACCAGGAAGCCCATTCATGACACTCGCAAAACGCCTCCTCCCAGCCGTCTCCCTGATACTGCTGTTTCTCTTCTTCGCATCCCAGTCCGCTCCTTTCCGGAGCATGGATAACATCACCAACATCGTTGGGCAGAACGCATGGCTGCTGATTGCATCCATGGGAATGACCATCGTGATTCTCGGTGGTGGCATCGACCTCTCTGTCGGTTCCGTGATGGCATTTTGCGGCGTGGTCAGCGTCCACTTAATGGTCAACATGAAGGTCCCGGTGCCAGTTGCGATGCTTGCGGGCCTCGCCGCAGGCGGTGTTGCAGGTGCAATCAATGGCCTCCTGGTGACAAAGCTGCGGATTCCTGCGTTCATTACAACCCTTGGTATGCTGCTTATTGCCCGTGGTGCTGCCTTGTCATTGGCAAAGGGTGTGACCGTGGATGGCGCGCCGGAAGCATTTATGCAGTTTGCTGGCGGCAAGATCATGAACATCCCGACGCCACTCGTGATGACCGTGGCGATTGCTGCACTTGTTGCGATTGCAATGCACTTTACGAAGTTTGGTCGTTACGTTCAGGCGATTGGCTCCAATGCGGAAGCTGCCCGTGTCAGCGGCGTTCCAGTACACAAAACGCTTTTGTGGACCTACATCCTTGGTGGAATCTTCGCAGGCTTTGCGGGCCTTGTTGAAGCAGCTCGGCAGGGTTCTGGAAACCCGACGAGTGCGGAAGGTTATGAGCTGGATGTTGTCACGGCAGTTGTCGTCGGTGGCGCTAGCCTCTCGGGCGGCGAAGGACGCGTCAGCGGCACCATCCTCGGTGTCCTCCTCGTTGCATTCCTCCGTAATGGTCTGAACCTGATTGGTGTCGAGCCGTTTTTGCAGAAAGCCTATATTGGCGCTCTGATTCTTGCGGCGGTTGCATTCGACCAGTGGGCACGCCGCAAGTCCGCTGCCTAGGAGGTTTCCATGTCTGAGCAAGCGCTCCCGCCAAGTCTGTCAGCACCGCTGCCCGAGCTCCTTCGTGACTTCGATGGCAAAGCGATTGCGACCAGTGGCCAGTGGAAACGCTTCCGCAAGGAAATCCTCAAACGGGTTCAGGATGAGATGTACGGTGCCTTGCCCACCACACCGGATGGCATCGCGTTCGAGGTTGAAAGTGAATTCAAGGATGCACTCGGCGGTGCTGCGACCTGCCGGATTGTACGCATTCATTTCGCTGATCCGGATACACCAAACATCCAGCTGATTTTGTTCACACCGAACAAACGCCGCGGGAAAGTCCCTTGTTTCCTCACGATCGGCTTTTGTGGCAACCACGCACTGACGAATGACCCGCGGGTTCCTGAGCGCACTGGTTGGAACTTTGGCAGCTGCAAGGGTCGGGGTTCACTCGCTGCCGACTGGCAGCCCGAGCGGACAATTTCCCGGGGCTATGCGCTTGCACATTTGTGTTACGCCGACATCGATGAAGACCGTATCGACCACGATGGCGGTATCCGGAGCTGGGAAGACCGCACCACAGGGCGCCCAAAACAGACCATTAACCGCGGCTCAGTTGCTGCA
>JBEDDQ010000320.1:0-3199 GCA_041176185.1 Armatimonadota bacterium
CCGTAGCAACCTGCCCCGAACCCGGCTGGCGGCGGGGGCAGTGAACGATGCCACGAGCTGCCCACCGGCGGATGGCGGCCCTTCTTTATCGAGTCCCGGGTTGAACGCATCGGATGCACCCGCGGCTGTACCCGCTGTCAATGTTTCATCGGAGCCTGCGCTATCGGAAACCTTGATGCGTACTTCCGTCTGGAGTGCCGTTACAGGGACAGCACGGGATGACCCGGGAAGGAGGACACGCCGGGTGGTTCCGGGGCCCGGGATCAGGATGCTGACACCGGATGGAGCATAAACCCGTACCCAGTAGCCTTGCCACTCGGCGTTATCAAGCTGGGTGGCCACGATGTACTTACGGGTCACTGGATCCCAGCGGTAGATGTCTTCGGCGACCAGGTTTTTGGTCACAGCCTCTGCCCACGAGATTGGGTCATTGTCCAAAAAGCCCACACGCAGGTTAGCGGTGTCAATCAGGCCATCAAATGGACTACCAAACATGTTCCAGCCAAACGGCGCGGCGACAGGCAGGTCGATGTCGGTTGCAGGCACTTCGCCCGTATAGGCGATTTCGTGGGTTGATTTGTTTTCCGGGACAAGCTTCATCCAGAAGGCGCGTCCAGGGACAATTGGTCCGAGGAGCGGCTTGTCGGGCACTGCCATTTCGTAGAGGTTGCGCAGCGGATCGTATTGCGTGAGCACAAAATCGGAGAACGGGAGGTTGATAATCGCACCCGGGTCGGCATTCAGTGGACGAGCAGGGAAACTGACGAGGCGGAGTTCGTTTGTCGGGAAGCGCTTGCTGACCGTTGTGATACCGCCTGCGGTGTTATCGGTCTTGATAACGACCCAGTTAATGCCATCCCCTAGGTTGCGGCTAACCGTGATGACTTCGCCGACCGACACACCCGGACGTGAGATGCGGGTCTTGTACAGCTCACCAAAAGCAGCTCCAAGGGTAAAACCAGCACCGGCGCGTGCGATATTGGTTTGGCCGTTTCGCTGTTGACCACCGGGGGTGATGATCTGTGTGACATTGACATCGCCTGTCGGGGCCGCACCGGCCCATATCACCTGCAGATCTCCCGAGAGTCCACTTGGGAGGTAGGCGCGGGTTGTCATTTGCCCGATGCTGAAGTCCATCGTGATACGGCCATCATCAAAGCCCTGACTTGGGAAGGAGAGAGTTGTCAGGAAGCCTTCACCATCGATGACTTGAGCCTGCTCACTGGATGACCCAAGGGATGGAATACGTGAACCGGTGGCATCATGGTACTCAGCAAACGCACGGCCATCGAGCAGGGTTTCATCCCCGACGGCGGTCGTGCGATAGTAGACCAACGCAATCAGGGCACTCTGTCCGGTTGCGGCGGAGTTCTCACTTGGTAGGATGAATGGATAGAGCTTGGTTCCACCGGTGATGCTGGTATCGAGGATGAACTGCCGCTGCATCCATTGCTGGAATGGCAGGCCTTCGACATCGGAGACGACATTCTTCACAAGCGCCGCAAGAAATGGCACATTCCCTTGAAGATTCCCAGTTGGGTCCGCATCAACGGCAGCGTAATAGCTCTCATTCAGCTGTCGGAAGAAGTCAGGATTTTCCATCCAGACTTTCAGCCATGCAGCCCCTGCCATCCCGAGACGCGGCTGGAGCATTTTTGCGATGGTGAATTGTCCATCGATGGGGATGTTTGCCTGTGATGGTGGGAAGAACGTGTTGTTTCCAAGGGCTGGATGGTTTAGCAGGTCGTATTGCGGAAGCAGGGTGTAGAGGTTGTTCGCCGTCGGGTCCTGAAAGCCAAGGCTTGGGTCACGTGCGATGATGCTTGCTGCGGCGCGGGCAAAACCCTGTTCCCATGCATCGTAGTGAAAGGCGAGCGGGCCGTGATATGCGTGGATGAGGTTGAGCAGGAAGGCATTCGCAAGCGTATCGATGCTTCGGTACAGCGGTAGGTAGATACGGTTTTCGCTGACATTGTACGCACCGAATGCCAGACGTTCGACATCGGTGGCGGTACCTGTCTCGAAGAAGCCCATGCTCTTGATGGCGACGGTGCTGGTTGAGGATGGCTTGCCGTAAATAGCATCCAGCTTTGGTTTCACAACTTCGTAGAAGTTCTGAAGAAAGTCCTGCAGCACAATGGGATTGCCGTTGGAATCCGCAAGGCTTGCGCCATTGAAGCCTTCAAAGCTTAGGGTAATGTTGCCATTGCCAAAACCACGGGTGGTCTTTTTGGTTGGAGGCGCGACGATGCGTCCCGAGACCCGGTTACGCACCAGCGTGGAAATGGGAAGGATGGCCTTTGGCTTGCCTGCCGGCTGAAATTTAGTCCCGATTGCCCGTTGTTGGGATGCCCAATAGGCACGGAGGCGACGCTCAACAGTGGGCTGTGTTGCAGCACCTTTGCCCGTAGGGACATCGATGATGAGAGCTTCCTGCGGGCCGCTGGAGACGGTTGCGAAGCGGTCATTGATGATGTTTCGTCCGCGTCCGATGCCTTGGGCAAGGGTGGGTGTCGCAGGGATGGTGATTACCAGTGCGGCGATCGCAACGCCGATGGCTGTACGCGCGCGCGGGAGGGGAAACGGTAGGGTGAAAGTCATCATAGGTGGGCACACTCCGCACCGGGCGGTGGTTGGTAAGACACGCAGCTAGTCATCAAACTTCACCGCATCGCTGCACGGCTCTACCAGATGTTACCCTGCCCGGCACCGGGCATCCCGTCGAAATCCGGTTTGGTCGGATTAGCCAAACTTCAGAAGCTGTTTCAGGACTTTTCCTTCATCCGATGGGCCTATATAGCGCTGGGCCAGACCTTGATAACGATAGCTAAAGCGATGCGGGTTTAGGCCGGCGGCGTGCATGATGGTGGCCTGGAGGTCACGGATACCGACGGGGTCTTTGGTGATGTTGTAGCCGAGGTCATCGGTTTCGCCGAGGGAAACGCCGCCTTTGATTCCGCCGCCCGCCATAAACATCGTGAACGCGTGTGGGTGATGGTCCCGGCCAATCAAACCCTTTTTGAGCTCTGTGTTGACGTTGTTTTGCATCATCGGTGTGCGGCCAAACTCACCACCCCAAACGATAAGGACATCATCAAGCATCCCGCGTTGTTTAAGGTCGGCGATCAGACCTGCAATGGCTTTGTCGATCTGTTTAGCTTTGATTGGCAGGGTTTCATCAAGGGATTCACCCGGGCTT
>JBEDDQ010000321.1:0-2922 GCA_041176185.1 Armatimonadota bacterium
GCGAGTACGAAAAGCCGTCATCACTGCCGCTGGCCGCGGAACCCGAATGTTTCCCGCCACACGCGCCATCCAAAAGGAAATGCTCCCCATCATCGATCAGGATGGTCTCGTCAAACCCACCATCCAAATGATTATCGAAGAGTGCATCGCAAGCGGTATCGAAGAGATTTGCATCGTTATCGAGCGCGGCGGTGGCGCAGCGTTTCGTGACCACTTTCGAAGCATCACCCCTGATGAACTAAAGGGCTTCGCGGGCAAAGCATGGGCCATCGCTGAAGCTGACGAGCTAGCCGACATGGCATCCCGTATTTCGTACGTCGAGCAGCCAAGCCCGGAAGGCTTTGGACACGCCGTGCTTCAGGCAAAGGACTTTGCCGCGGGCGAGCCAATCGTCCTGCTCCTCGGCGACCATGTCTACACAACCCCTGATGGCGTGAAACCTTGCATCCGCCAGGCGATTGAAGCTGCGGAGGCCAGCGGCGGTAGCATCACCACCGTCCGCCTCGAACCAGAAGCCAGTGTGGGAGTAACCGGCATCGTAAAGTGCGATGTGCCCGCCGGGGAGACACCTGCGCTGAGTACTGCATTACCAATTCTGCAGCTGCAGGAAAAGCCAAGTATTGATGATGTTCAAGCCCTGAAGACCAATGGCCTCCCAGACAAGACCTACCTTGGCCACTTCGGTATCCATGTCTTTACCGCTGAGATTTTCGAGTGTCTCCAAGCCCTCATCGATGGCAATATCCGAGTCAAAAACGAATTTCAGCTCACGAGCGGCCAGGAAGGTTTGCTCGAGCGCGCAAAGGCGGGGACAGCACCCGTATACTCTGCCTGTATTCTGAATGGGACCCGGTGGGATATCGGGATGCCGGATGAATACCTCTTGACCCTTGCCGAATTTGGCCGGCGTGGCCCTTATAACAACGCATAAAGGACACCTTGCGATGCAGCAAAATCCAACCAACTACAACAGCCCGGAAGCCCATGCAGATGGACGGGTCACATTTCGCCTCTACGCTCCCGGCGCAAAGACCGTCGCGACCGTTGGAGCATGGGACAACTGGCAGCAGCACAAAATGTCCCGGGATGCCGCCGGCCTCTGGTCGGTGACCATCGGCCCACTCGCAAATGACATCTACGAGTACAAATTCTCCTTGGATGGACTTGACATTCTCGACCCGAAAAACGGCGAATTCCGCCCGATGACAAACCGTGTCGAAGTCAACCGCGGCCGCAAGGACATTGTTTGGCAGCCACAAAATGTCCCACATGGCACGATTACCGTGATGCCGTATGACTCAAAGTCCGCGGGTATTCAGCGCCGTGCGCACATTTACACCCCACCAGGGTACGAAGAAGCCCGCCGCGAGCGCTACCCGGTCCTCTACCTCCTCCACGGTTCAGGAGACAATGACTCCCACTGGAGCTCCGGGCTTGGCCGGGCAAATGTTGTGATTGATAACCTCATCGCGCAGGGAAAAGTCCCCCCGATGATTGTTGTGATGCCACATGGCCACATCTTCTACCAAGGCAAACCGACGCCACAGGATGCCATCGAGCGAGATATCGTCGAAGACCTCCTCCCGCTTGTGGATAAGCGCTTCCGAACATCCAAGCGGCGCGCGATGTGCGGCCTCTCGATGGGCGGCGGGCAAACGGTGACCATCGGGATGAAACACCCGGAGCTCTTTAGCGCATTCGGTATCTTCAGCGCTGGAATCTTCAATGGTCCACAGTTTGAAACTGCGATCAGTACGTTTGAAAAGAGTGTACGTGACCCAGCAAAACAGCCACTGATCTGGGTTGCGATCGGCAAGGATGATTTCCTGATGCGTCAATACGGCGAGCTCAAGACTCGCCTGAACCGTAACCTGAAGGCGACGTACGTCGAGACCGAAGGCGGACATGTCTGGCATCTGTGGCGCCAGTACCTCGCCGACTTTGCGCCACTCGCGTTCAAGTAAACGATAGCGGCCCACCACTAAATGCAGCCACCGGATGAATCACGTCCCATTTTCAGGATGACTCTCCGGTGGTTTTTCCTTATCGCAAGTATTGGGATTAGCGCAGGGCTCAGCAGTGCGCTCTTTCTTTGGTCTCTGGAGTTCGCAACATCCACATTCACGCGCAATCCTCAGCTCATTTACGGCTTACCGGCAGCCGGCGGCCTGATTGCCTACATCTCGTACTACGCTGGAGCTACCGCCAACCAAGGTAACAACGCCATCATCCGAGCCATCAAGGGAAGCCTAGAGCCTGTTCCGCTCCTCATGGCCCCGCTTATTCTCATCACAACGCTGCTGACACACCTTTGTGGAGGCTCCGCTGGTCGCGAGGGCACGGCCGTGCAAATGTCTGGTTCACTTGCGGACACCCTGCAGAGCCGCTTCGCAATATCGCAGAGTGAGCGTTCGGTTTATCTCCGTGCGGCGATGGCAGCGGGCTTTAGCGCGGTCTTTGGGACACCATTCGCGGGTGCGGTCTTTGGGATGGAAGTGTCCAAAGTCCGTCAACATCTCCACATGCAATCAATTTTCCCGTGTTTGGCCGCATCCATTGTTGGTGACATCACGTGCCGGCTGACAGGTGTCGGACATGCCCACTATGCGTTGATTGACATCCCGAAACTTTTGCCGATGGGCTTCCTCTGGCTGCCAGTCTGCGGAGTAGCCATCGGGTTGCTTGGAATCGTTTTCATTGAGGGACAGCACTTTCTCGCAAAGCTTGGTGCCGACAATGCAGCCGCCTGGAAGCTGCGCCCCATTATCGGCGGCGCGGTCATTCTTGTCCTTACGCTGCTCCTCGGTACGAACAGCTTCAATGGACTCGGCCTGCCGCTGATTGTGGATGCCCTCTCAGGTACCGCTATCCCACTCTGGACCTTTGCGATAAAGCTTGCCTTCACGGTCATCACCCTTGGAT
>JBEDDQ010000322.1:0-3876 GCA_041176185.1 Armatimonadota bacterium
CAGGGTTATATGTCGCCATGAAGGGATTGAGGACAATCCGAAGCTGCCAGCGGTACAAGTGCGGTTACAAACCATCGCAGATGCCAATCTGGACGAAGCGAGGCCAGGGGATTTCAATCAGGCGATGATGGAACTTGGAGCGACTCTGTGTACCCCGAAGAGCCCAATTTGCGACCGCTGTCCGATTGGGAACGATTGCATAGCGAAGAAGAACGGGATGCCTGAGCGGTATCCATTACCGATCGACAAGCCGAAGGCAATTCGCCGCACGGATGTCATCATTATTCCGATTTGTGATGGCAAGACATTTACGGAGCAGCTCGCGCATGATGGACTTTGGGGTGGCCTGTACAGTTTTCCAAGAGCAGTTGTAATGGAAGATGAATCAGCCATCGAAAGTGCAACCATGCTGGCTGGCGAGGTGCTTGGTTCCGGTAAGTTGCATCCCATTGAGCTTGGGAGAATTCGTCACGCCGTTACGGTTTACAGCGTTGAACTGATTGCATTTGTTGTGGAAACGTCCCACATTGCACGCAATCGGCATGCGTGGAAAAGATTGTCAGATGTCGATACGTTTCCGATGCCTAATCCACAGGCCAAGCTCTGGGCTAAATACAAAAAGGCGTTGCTAAGTGGGATGATGCCGGTTTCACAACCGGCATTGGAACTATAGCCGCGGAACTATTTGCGTTTGCGTGAAGTCATCATTGGCTTGAGCGTACGGGTAGCCATGAACTGCTCCTTGTCATACGCATCCAGCCAGTTTTCCACCCAGCCTACGCCAACATCTTCGATGACTTTCTGAACGCAGAGGAACTGCTTAGCTTCATCAACGGTGATTTCATTATCTTCAGCGACAGTCGCAGCCATTTTGGCCATCACGGCTTGGGTTGTATCCGTTTGCGTACTCATCCACGCATCCCAGTGCTTAATGGTCTCTTCCGGAGTCATATACAGTCTGGCAAAACGCTCCAGTGCTGTTTCATCGGCATCGAATTCAGTTGCATCCATAGTGCAATTGTACGGTGCGAATTAGAAAACGGATGCGGATTTTAGGGCAAGAATCGCCAAACCGATGAGAACCAGTATTCCAATCAGAATCAAGCGTGCCGGCCAGGTGGACTTAAGGTTCCCTTTATAGGCACTGACAAACTTGTACATTGCGGCATCCGCCGCGCGATTTACTTTGTCGTCCGAGTTAGCTTCGAGCTCAACTTTAATGCTGCCAGGTTTACGACCGGGCTTCCAGGTGATGATGACTCGTGCTACCCACCCCTCGATCGGGATGGTTCCCGTCAGGCGACCAGAGACATCAAACTCCTGAACTTTACCGATACGTTGCAAGGTGTGTCTACAACGTTCGGCTACAGCAGGTTGTTCTCCAGTCGTGGAAAAATCGAGGTAACGGCTCATTTACAGGCTCAGATTATTCCGTACTCTCGGATTCGGCAAACATCGTGATGTGCCACAGCGATAATAATCGTCGTAATGAGACCAACGGCAGTCCGATTACATTGCTTGGATCACCATCAATGGATGCAACAAAAGCCATCGCCTGGTCCTGCATCCCGTAGCCTCCGGCTTTGTCAAACGGCGAGCCTGTCGCCACGTATGCGTTTAGCTGGTCTTCTGGAATGTCGGCAAACGTCACTTTGGTTGTAGTAATTTCGGAAATAACCCGGTGTGGCGTAACGGTGGAGTCAACCAAAACGATCGCCGAATGCACGGTGTGTGTACGTCCTGAAAGGTGCTTCAGCATGCTGATAGCGGCATCGTAGTTGTCCGGCTTGCCAAGGATATGTCCATCCGGACAGACGACATCGGTGTCGACGCCAATCACAATCCCTGAATGCAGGTTGGCGACAGCAGCTGCTTTTCCCTTTGCGGCCGCTTCCACGTAGGCAAGCGGATCTTTGATATGTGCAAGGCTGGCTTCATCGAAGTTACTGACGACAACCTTAGGGTTGATGCCGAGGTACCGGATGAGTTCTTGCCTGCGTGGGCTGGCGGATGCCAGATAGAGCATCGGCATTATTCCGTCGTGTCAGCCGCTGGAGTGTGCGTAGTTTGTTCAACAGATTCATCCAGATTGCCGGATTCGGAGCCTGTATGTTCTCTCTCAAGCTCGAGCACACGCTGCTCAAGGGCGGTCATTTTGTCATCGGATGGCTTTTCCGTTCGAGCCGCCGCCGAAAAGACATCAGCGACAGTCGGTCGCTGTCGAAGCACACCAAGGATACGGTCTCGGATGGGTCGTCCCTTTTCCTCGAGCGTGTCGACAAACTGAGGAGCATCGGCAAGTGCATGCCGGATGCGGTTATCCAGCTCGCCAGCAACTTGTTCAAGCTTTTCGATTGCAGCAACACCGGCCCCCAGTGTTACATCCGCTATGCGTTCGGCGCTTGGCGTACGGAGTCCACCGGGTTGAACATCCCCACCATCAGGTTGGTCGTGATTATCGCTTGACATACCGCCTTCTCCCTATTCGGCCGGAGCATAGACATCGCGCTTCAGCACACCTATATACGGGAGATTCCTATACTGTTGGTTCCAGTCAAGGCCATATCCGACCACAAAATGATCGGGAATTGTGAAACCGACGTAGTTAGCTTCGACTTTTCCTTCGCGACGGGCGGGCTTATCCAGCATCGTGATGACCCTAAGGCTTGCCGGTGCACGCTGGCGCAGGTTACGAAGCACGTAGGAGAGGGTCAGGCCGGTATCAATGACATCCTCAACGACGATAACGTGGCGACCTTCGATGGACTCATCGAGGTCTTTGGTCAACCGTGCTTCGCCACTGGACTGTGTCCCGCAGTAACTGGAGACGCCAAGGAGGTCGACGGTAAGTGGAAGGTCGATGTTTCGCATCAGGTCGGCGAGGAATGGAATAGATCCTTTCACGATGGTGACGAGGTGTGGCTGACGACCTTGGTAGTCACGGGTAATATCCGCACCAAGCTCTGTAACCCTTGCTTTTATGTCATCCGCGCTAAACAGGACGCTCTCGATATCGTGATCCATGAAACCCATCTCGTTACCCCCGAGTCAATATCCAGGATAGACCTGGAAGTGTGACGCGAAATTCATACTTGTTATACGTCATTTGGAGCGATGACTTGTCCGCTATGCGGATTGCTTTCCAGCAGACGAAAAAATGGTGTGTTTTTTTGTAATAATCGCCAGTTTTTATACGATTAGTAAGTGGGTCATTTATCGATGGCATGAGGGGTAACGGATAGCGTCGGATCCGGATGACAAAAATGGGCCGGGTGAATCGCTTGTAGAATGGTTGAGAGGAAAATTGTATGGATGTTACGGAACGAATTGATTGGCTGCGCAGTGAAATTGCACGGCACAACACACTGTATTACATCCACGATGCGCCTAACATTTCCGATGCTGAATACGATGTGCTTCTGCAAGAGCTCATCGCTCTGGAGGCTGAAAACCGTGACTTAGTCACCGATGATTCTCCAACGCAGCGTGTGGGAGCTCCACTTAGTGGTGGCTTCTCCGAAGTTATCCACGGTCGTCCGATGCTGTCACTTTCCAATGCATTCAGTGCAGCCGAACTTGTCGAATTCGATGCTCGCATTAAGCGTTTTCTTGAGCTTGATCAGGTGGATGAGATTCAGTACTGTTGCGAGTTGAAGCTGGATGGCCTTGCGGTCAGTCTCACTTATGCAAAGGGTGTTCTCGCCCGTGGGGCAACACGTGGGGATGGATCAACCGGTGAGGACATCACTGCTAACATCCGTACAATCAGGAGCATCCCGCTCCGCCTAGCAGTGGACGACGCACCGGAATTTATTGAAGTTCGTGGCGAAGTGTATCTGCCGCATAGTGAGTTCAAGCGAATAAACGACTTACGGG
>JBEDDQ010000323.1:0-5722 GCA_041176185.1 Armatimonadota bacterium
GCAGCGTGGATTTGTGCCGGGCCATCAGCGAGCGGTACCGGAGGACCAAATCCCGTCTTCATACGCTGAATCGAACCTGCGACATTCTGCCCCAGAATCGAATCCCGAACACCGCACATCCCTACATCCGAGAGGAACGCAGTCCCTCCAGGTAACAATCGCGCATCCGATGTCTGAACATGGGTATGTGTGCCTACGAGTCCTGTCACACGACCGTCAAGGTACCAAGCGAGCGCTGCTTTCTCGCTCGTTACTTCGGCGTGCATGTCGACAAATGTCACTGCAGCCTTAGAGCGGATGCACTCGAATGCTCGCTCTGTCGCAGTGAACGGACAATCAGCTGGCGACATATGGACCCGTCCGATGGTATTGATGACACCAACAACAACACCAGATTTAGAGCGATACATTCCAAATCCACGCCCAGGTACGCCAATTGGAAAGTTTACGGGGCGAAGAACGCGCTGCTCCTGGTCGAACCACTCAAAGCTCGCCTCCCGTGCAAAAGCGTGGTTACCAAGCGTTACAACATCGACGCCTGCCGACAGCAGCTCTGCTTGAATTGGACCGGTAATCCCACGGCCCGCAGCAGTGTTCTCACCATTTGCAATGACAAAGTCAATTGCAAAATCCTTCACCATCCCAGGGAGATGCTGACAAACTACATCTCTGCCAGGCTTACCGACGATGTCCCCAAGGAATAAAATTCTCAAAGCGTACGTTTCCGCAGTGTTAGCATCGGCGTCAGTCTATCAACTGATTCCCCCACTTGGCTAAGAACGAAGTATCTGTTATCTTCGAAAGACATTTAGTAGAGACACAGCGGCGATGACACTGCCTGCGACCCGGTTGAAATCAAAGCGGTTAATCCGCTTGTTTGGCATGACTTCAATGACATCCCCATCCTGAAGTAACATCGCGGCATCTGTGTCACGATCCAGATCTGCAACTCCACTCACAAGCTTTCCATCCAGTGAAAGGCGTCGAACGATCACGGTCTTTCTATTCGCTCCATCCAAGAGTCCTCCTACCTGTCCTATTGCCTGTAAGAGCGTCAAAGGAGATGTAAGAGAAACGCTTCCTGCATTACGAACAGCTCCTGTCACCGTGGCTTCAGCCTTACGAATGCGCTTCGGGACAATGATGGTGTCGCCATCCTTCAGGAGGATGTCATTTGTAAGATTTCCACTCAGGAGCGCTTCTGCATCCACAAAGACTTCCTGACTATCACGTCGAACCGTCACGCGTTTTGGGTCACCGATGGCTGTCAAGCCTCCAGCTTGCTGGAGGGCCTGCGACACTGTGGTACGGGTGCTGAGCGCAATGATTCCAGCCTTTGGATCCTTGATTTCACCAATCACACGGGCAACACCAGCAAGCTGCTCAACCGACAACACATAGACCCTGTCAGATGGCTCAATATCCGGGTTTACATCAAGGCCCGCGGCCTGACCGGATGAAAACTTACGATAATCAACGACAATCAGGACGCCATTACGATCCAGTTGTACACGGCTGGTATCGGATGATGGCTGTAAACCGGCACCATCGAGTACATCGGACAGGCGCATCCCCTTCTTATAGGACAAGCCACCGGGACGCATTACGGCCCCACCAACGATTACTTCCTTTGCCGGCCGACCGATGATATCAACGACGACATCCGGGCGTTTCAATAGCTGAAGCTGGATAATCCGCGCTGTAATCCGCTCAGCAGCAAGAATGGTCGACGTTCCTACAACATTCATTTGGCCAAGTCTTGGCGCGGTGATGTTTCCATCTGCATCCACCAGATATGTCCCAGACAGGTTGTCTGCGCCGGCAACGCGAATACGCACGGTATCACCGACTTCCAATGGACCAGGATAGAGCTGCACCACCTGCACGGCATCCTGTTGCACTAAGCGGCGGCTTGGGAATGGTTGTGCCGGGATGCTTGTCATCACGAATAATCCCACAACTGGCATCATCAACTTGACATTCATCTCAAATCACTTCTCCGTCGAATCACAGCAAACGGGTAGACTGTATTCTGCATGAATACCACAGATACCCCCAATGATACTGTCGCACACGTACGTACCGCTCTGCAATCGGTAATTGACCCAGATCTTGGCCGTGACCTTGTGTCGCTCGGGATGATTAAGGACATCATCGTTGATGATGGCATTGCAAGGTTTACCGTTGTGCTCACAACTCCAGCCTGTCCGCTGAAGGACTTTCTGGAAGGACAATGCCGAGAAGCTGCAATGTCCGTACCGGGCATTACGGATGTCAAGATTTCGATGACATCCAAGGTCGTGAGCAAGCGTCCGATGGGTGGCGCGATCCTACCGGAAGTCAAACACGTGATTGCCATCGCGAGTGGAAAAGGCGGCGTTGGTAAGTCTACTGTTTGTGCAAACCTCGCCATTGCGCTTGCACAGGCTGGTGCAGCCGTTGGTGTGATGGATGCCGACGTTTACGGCCCGACCATCCCGATGTTAATGGGTGTTGAAGACGAGGTTCTTGAGCAGACGACATACGAAGGCCCTGATGGCAATCTGATCAAGAAGCTGCTACCCGTACATCGCCACGGTGTAAGCATTGTTTCCATGGGCTTTCTCATCGAACCAGGACAACCTGTGGTGTGGCGTGGTCCGATGCTCGGAAAGGTTGTCAATCAGTTCCTTGGGGATGTATCCTGGGGGCCTCTTGATTACCTCTTGGTCGACTTACCACCAGGAACAGGTGATGTGACGATGAGCCTGTGTGAAGCAATCCCCCTTACTGGTGCCGTGATTGTTACCACTCCGCAGGATGTCGCTGCATCGATTGCGGTTAAGAGTCTCCGTGCATTCCAGCGGTTCAATGTACCGATTCTGGGAATTGTGGAGAACATGGCTTACTTTGTTGCCCCTGACACGGGTAAGCATTACCAGATCTTTGGCCATGGTGGTGGTCAGTCGGCGGCTGAGGAGCTTAAAGTTCCATTTCTTGGAGAGCTGCCACTTGATATGCCGATGCGCCGTGCTGGAGATGAGGGCGATCCAATCCTGACAACGCATCCTGAGAGCGAGCAGTCCATCTACCTGAAGGAAATTGCAGGCAAGCTCGCCCGACAGATTAGCATCGAAAGTAGAAAGTTCAGACCACTAAACGTCGTCTGATGGATTGCTATCGGAGAGGGACTTTCCACCAAGAAGGCCATCAGCAATCGAAGACGCGATTTCCTTCGCCTCACTGTCAGCCTCCCTTGATGCCGCTTGCACATCGGAGGCTGCAGGCTTAACGCCGCGGATATAATAGGCTTCGGCAACTTTTCCTACGGCTACTGTTCCAGACCAGGCGATGACACCCTTAAGGACAACGCCTGCACCTGCGGGTACCCAGCCAGCTGCTTGTCTCGCGACAGTACGCCACCCAAATGCAGCACCTACCGTCGAGAGGATTTCTTTTACCTGTGTTGTGATCCCCGGCCTCTGTCCGTAGATTGCGCCGAGACGAAGGACCATCATCGTCTGGTTTTTCGTCAACACGATTAGATCTGCAAACGAAGATGCTGGTAGAAATGGCGCCGTGATAGGCAGGATGCCTGGAATGGCAGACAGCATGGCAAACTGTAGGTTTGCAAGTGCCACACTTTTTACGACCCAGGTAGCGGCGGCACTACGGAGACCAGGAAAGCGGCGCCCAAGGGCAACGGCGAGGTCTGGTCGCAGCTCCATCATGCGCGCTGCACATGTCTCAAATGTGCCCACATACGAGATGCTCGCAGCATCGCGCATCCCGAGGCGGCTGGTGTCAGCACTTACATAAAGCCGGAAAGCAAACAATCTTGCTGTTGCAGCATCCGGAGGCTCAGCGAAATGCGTCACGTAGGGACTACCGGCCTCGCTATCACAAAGCATATGGATTGTGGCCTGAGACATGGCATCATCACCGATAACAGCAATCCGTGCCTCTCGCATTGCCTCGGTAGTCACAACCCGAGGGCTGACTTCAGACACAATCCTCCACCACGACATTGCAGTGCCTGCGGCATCCGTCCAGAGGATTCCCATTTGGTGTTATCTTCCTAACGACATATAAGGTGCCCTTGAGAGATCCATTAATTCGCGTACCAATGGCAACATCCCGGGGTCTGCGTCGTACAGCCATTCGTTCAAGGCTGCAGGATCGATGTCTTCTCGTTCGCTTTCCAAGAGCCTCCGCACAATGCCTTTGTCACAGCGCCGTGCAAGGTCATCGATGGTCGCGATATCAGGATGAAGTGATGTTCTTCGATCCCAGCGTTGCTTGCCATCGGATTCCTCGTTGCTGTCAAACGCAAAACACCATGTGTAGAACAGCTGGTAGACAGTGGAGTTAACGGATTCCCAAGGTACGCTTGGGCGTTCCGCTTCGAACCAGGCGTGCAGACGGTCTTTCGCCTCTTTTAGGCTCATCGGTTCGACATTATCTGTCCGGAACATACTGTACAAGGTATCGAGAACGGCCTTTCGGTCCACGTAGGGTACATGCCTGAAATTTAGATCTCGTAGCACGGTTCGATAGCGTTCGGCAAGCGGAGAAAATGTAAGCGGTTGTGGCAGTGACTTGGCAAGGTCTTCATATGCCTCTGCCCAGGTCAAGCCCATCGCGGCCGAAAGTGTGGTCGGGCACACAATAAACCCTGCGGATTCATCGGGAACCAGACGAATTTCTCGTCCATAGCGGCTAAGGAATGCAGCAAAGGTCCCGCACCCAAACTGAGACTCCAGAAAGCCGGGGCAGGCCGTTTCGACAGCCATCCGCAAATCCCGAAGTGCCACCGGCACATTGCCACAGGCATCCATGGCATCTGCAATTAACCGTGGCGGATCTGCGACGACACTTGCTCCTGAAGCGGCCCTGGGATTCACCCACTGACGGTCAACGATGTCATCGTAGTAAATGAAGCCATCACATGCCTTCGCCAGGTATGCGCTTGAGTTTGCCCGGACCCCAAGTCCGATAACATGTCGCCCAAGCTCCCGCAGCTTCATCACCAGCGGGGTAAAGTCGCTATCGCCAGACACAATCGCCACATGGGTGATTTCTGAGTGTCTGAGAGCCGTTTCCATTGCATCGATGGCAATGCGGATATCCGCGCCATTCTTGCCACGCTGCGTCAGGTGAAATGTCTGAACAGGTTCCGTAGCATTATCGAGCAAATCACTCCGGTAGTCCCTGCAATATCCCCAATCGGCATACGCGCGCTTAACGATAATACGACCATTGGTGCTATCCAAGATAGCTTGAAGCATTCGGTGGATGTCGACACGGGATGGCTCAAACTGTTCCTCGATACTTCGACGGATGTTATCGAAGTCAATGAAAACAGCTACTTTGACATCTTGTGCGGCTCGTTCCATTACTGTGCTGCGGTCTTCTTCGTCTTATTACGGAGCTTTGCGAAAGAAAGTTCGCCACGCCCAAAGATCCCTTGCGGCCGAACAAGCATCATCACAATCAACAACAACGCGTATGTAACCAGCCGGTATTGATTGAACTGTGCACCGAGGGATGAGCGGAGAATCTCGGGCAGAGCCGTCAATACCACAGCACTCAGAATAGAGCCTGTTACAGAACCAAGTCCACCAAGTACGACGATGGTAACGAAGTCGAATGAGCGAACGAAGTTGAAGCTACTGATGAGAATCGTTTGCTCATAGTGTGCAAAGAGTGCACCCCCTACTCCAGCAAAGAACGACCCAATAAC
>JBEDDQ010000324.1:0-6218 GCA_041176185.1 Armatimonadota bacterium
GGTAGGATAATCCCATGAATCACGAAGCCACATTACAAACCATCAAAGACCGGACGCTCCTCCGTGTCCGCCAGCGTATCTGTTTCCTCACCGACCATGACCCGCTCACCCCCGCAGCGGAACTTGGAGAGTGGCTGCCATTTCTCGGATGTCTCCACGACTCGGCTGTTCAGAGCACTGGCGCAACGCTTGAGACCTTGAAGGCATTTAACCCTGAAGTCATCATTGTTGTGTCCGATGTGATGGATGACGACCATGATCGCCTCGCGCGTTTCGATGGCTTTGCTGGCACCGTCGCCGAGAAAATGGGTGATATCTACGTTGCTGATCGCCAGACGATTCTGGGCAATCCAATCGTACTCGCCACCATCATCCACCCGGAAGTCTTCACCGATATGCTGCCATCCAACTCAGTGCGTATCGTGATCCCCGCCGGCCCGGATGAAGATGATGAAGACGATGAAGACGACGCTGATGAAGATGACGCAGATGATGACAACGCATCTGGTGACGAAGCAGCTGAGGAATCGGAAGCCTGATGGCAATCCGCATCTTGGATGACCTCGGCCGAGAAGTAGTGTTGCCGCGCTTCGCGCGGCGCATCATTTCACTCGCGCCAAGCGTGACAGAACACATCCACGATGCTGGAGCCGGGAAGACCCTTGTCGGGATAACGTCTTATTGTGACTACCCAGTCTCGGTTCAGAACCTTCCGCGTGTTGGGGACTTCACCCGGCCAAGCTACGAACGGATGGTTGCCCTCAAACCCGATTTGGTGGTTGTCGAGAGCGGGACCATTACTCGGGATGCCGCAGAAACCCTCTCGAAACGCTTGGGTGTGCCAGTTTACGTGATGCTCTCGACAAGCTTTCCGGCGATAGGGAAGCACATCGATGCCATCGGAGCTCTCACGGGGATCCGGAGCGGTATCGCAGCCGCTCAGCACCGCATCCGGGAAACACTTGCAACCGTAAAGCGTATCCAAGGTGCGAGCAAAACGGGTCCGAAAGTCCTGATGGTTATAAGCGAGACGCCGCTCTTTGTAGCGGGACCCGATGGCTACCTCGGCGACATCATCAAAATTGCCGGGGGACAAAACATCATCAATAAAGGCTCGTTCCCGCAGGTCACTCCGGAGGCTGTGATGCTCCTTGACCCGGACATCATCCTTGTTGGCGCCGATACAAATGGCCGCCCATATCCGCTGACCGGGCCCCTCCGTGCCTTGCGCGCCGCACGGGAAAATCGCATCCAGTGCATCCCCGGTGGGAACCTCGGACGGCCAACGCTACGGACATCCGCTGGCGTCATCGAGCTAGCACGGGTTATCCACCGGGGCAAGTAAGCGCCGGCAGTCAAGACGAGCATCGAGCAAACGGATTGCATGCGCAAATGTGCGGGATGTCCTTAATCGGTGATAAGTAGAAGCATGCGCATCCCAACCTTTTTTGCCCTCACCGGCGCCATTGCCATCACCGCAGTCAGCTCCACGCAGGCCTTAGCACAAGCGCTGCAGGATAAGTACCGTAAGGTCGAGTACAACATCCCGATGCGCGATGGCAGCACCCTCTACACCGCCGTCTATATTCCGCGTAACCCACAGCCAGGCAAGCTCCCGATCCTCCTGGAGCGCACACCGTATGGCGCTGGACCGTATGGCCCAAATGCCTATCGCGGCAATATCCGTGGCTCCAAAAAGCTGCACAATGGTGGCTACATCTTCGCGTTTCAGGATGTACGCGGTAAGGGCCCATCGCAGGGATCATTCGTAAACATTCGGCCACAGCTACAAATCAAGACAGGCCCGCACGATGTCGATGAGAGCACAGACACCTACGACACCGTCGATTACCTCATCAAAAATGTCCCGGACAACAATGCGCGTGTCGGCCTCTGGGGCATCTCGTACCCCGGCTTCTATGCGGGAATCGGTGCCATCAATACCCACCCGGCCCTCAAGGCGGTTTCACCACAGGCACCTGTGTCGAACTGGTATATCGGGGATGATTTTCACCATAACGGCGCGTTGATGCTGATGGATGCGGTTCGCTTTGCGACCTTTGGCGAGACGACAAACAGTGGTGCGGGCTTTGGGTTCACGCTGCCCGGCAACGATGATGCGTATGCCAACTTCATGGCTCTCGGCACACTGAGCATGATCACCAACCGCTTTTTCACGAAGACCGATGGCCTGTGGAAAGACTTTATCAATCACCCAGACTACGATGATTTCTGGCAGGCGCGTGCGCTACCCGAGCAGATGAAAAATATCAAGTGTGCTGTGCTCACCGTGGGTGGTTGGTACGATGCCGAAGACTGCTGGGGAGCCCTCAACCTCTACAAGTACACCGAAAAGCAGAACAAGGGCATTGTGAATGCCATCGTGATGGGGCCTTGGACGCACGGGATGTGGGCTGGTCGGGATGGCTCCCGTCTGGGGGATGCAAGCTTTGGCTCGGATACGAGCAAGCTGTTTCAGGATGAAATCGAAGCACCGTTTTTTGACCGTTTCCTACGTGCTACAAGCACCGCTCCGGTCGCCGAAGCTAGAATGTTCGAGACTGGTGGAAACCAGTGGCGGATGTTTACGCAGTGGCCTCCTGCCGACGCAAAGCCGGCGGTCTGGCACCTGACGGGAGACAAAAAGGTCTCGATGACTATCGCTGGCCCGCCCGCAACGCTGCGCTATGTCAGCGATCCTGCAAACCCTGTCCCGTACGAAAGTGGGGTTATCAAGACGCGAACGGTCACCTACCCGGTTGAGGATCAGCGCTTTGCGATCACCCGCCCGGATGTGTTGACATTCGTATCGGATGTCCTTACCGAGGATGTGACGATTGCGGGTCCGGTGGATGTCGAAGCATTTGTAACCGTGGACAGCACGGATATCGATGTTGTTGCAAAGCTGATTGATGTCTATCCATCCGATGCCCAGGGTGCGGATGCCGGCGATTACCGTCTGGTCCGCGGGGATGTGATGCGTGCGCGCTACCGAAACAGCTTTAGCAACCCAGGACCGCTGGTTCCGGGGCAGAAGGCGCGCGTGCCGTTCTCGATGCCGGATGTTCTTCACCGCTTTCAAAAAGGCCACCGTATTGCAGTTCAGGTCCAGAGCAGCTGGTTCCCGCTCGTCGACCGTAACCCGCAGAAGTTTATCAACATTTACAAGGCATCCCCGAGTGACTTTGTCAAAGCAAATGTCGGCCTGCATGTCGGCGGTGGCGATGGGACGACGATAAAGGTCCGCGAGCTTTCGAAGTGACAGACAGCTCAGAAATGCTTCGGCAAATCCGCTCGCAGATGTTGGCATCCAGGCTGGCATCCGCGGTCGAGCACGATGCTACGGGATGTTTTCATGTGTTTACGGCACCCGACAACACCCGCCATTGGGAGAATATGGCGCTGACGGATGCCGAACTTCCGTCGGATGTCGCAGCGTTAAGAAGTGAAATTGGTGCCATGGAAGCCAGCTTTGCCGTCCGTGCACGGGCACCGAGATTGGAAGCCGTTCACCAGGCTGGAGATGCGCTGATACCGTTGCTCGAAGAGTTGGGGTGGGTTACTGAAGGCGTGTATGCGGTCTATGGGTGTGAGCCGTCGCGTACGGTAGAGGTTGAGCGTTGTGATGCCATTAGGACGGTAGCAGTTCCAGGTGACGCTCCGATTGGCGTGATGCAGAGCATGATGCAGATTAGCGAGCGGGCGTTCGAAAATCCAACGGCTCCTCTGCCATCGGAAGAGGCTGCTGCGGCTGCGCAGCTTCGCTGGCGTGGGATGCCGAAGGTATTGGCATATATCGATGGTGTCGCAGTTGGCTCGGGGATGCTAACGCTACCGGTGGATGGCTGCTCGGAGGTCGCTGGCATTTGCACGCTACAGGACTATCGTGGTCGCGGCGTGGCGACGCAGGTCGTGGCGCATTTGCTACAGATTGCGCAGAGCGCTGGGATTACTCTCGCGTACCTCACAGCGGCGGATGATGCGGCTGCGCGCATCTATATGCGAGCCGGGTTTGCGGCGACGGGGCTGTTACAAACGAACATTAGTAAGGCTGTAGCGCCAAGTTAGACGTCACTTAGGATTCCAACGTGATGGAGTTCCCGGTAGTTTTATTTGGTTGATAAACCTGAGTTAACCACGGTAAACTTTGGGTGATGTTCACCATAGTTAAATCTCGTTTTCGAATTTCTCAGCGAGCTGTTCGTTTGTATGCCACATCTGGTTTTACGCTCATTGAGCTCCTGGTTGTCATCGCAATTATCGCGATTCTGGCTGCAATTCTGTTTCCTGTGTTTGCGCAAGCGCGTATGAAGGCAAGGCAAACCGTGGCGCTGTCCAATCTCAAGCAAATCGGAACGGCGATGCTTCTCTATGCGCAAGATTATGATGAGTGCCTGCCTATGACGATGGATGCGGTATCAACCGGGCAACCGACAACGATTGGATACTGGGCAACCAGCAGCTATCAGGCTGCATTAGACACCTATATTCGGATGGGCCGCGGAATCGCCAAGTCTGGAAATGTTTGGTGGGATCCATCTGATCCGGATTTGGGTAAGCCCGCGCTGTGGGGATCGTATGTCGCGAATGGTTTGCTGACGGCGACATCATGTACGCTTTCCCGAGTTAGCCAGCCGACAGCAACGGTCTATTCAACGCTGCGTGCAGATAGCTGGGAGCGTGTCAGCGGTATTGTGCCGCCATCGCCCCTTCCGCCAAAAGACCACGCTTTCTGGCTAAGCGAGTATTTCGATTTGTGTTTGGATACCTGGATGCCAGCCGCTGTGAATGCACCCGCAGCCGACTGGCGAAGCGGAAATGCGACTCCGCCGTGTGCGTTGTTTCCTGCAGCGCATGGGTGCGGAAACTGGGATGATGGCATTTCAAAGCATCGCTATCATGGTCGAACAATTGTCGTTTACATGGATGGTCACGCGAATTCGACATCGTTTGCCAGCACATATCGGTCCATAGATGACAATCAATGGGACTTACATTGACCATCTAATGGGAAACTCTTGGAAGGCGATGCGAGTTTGTCTAGCGCTTGGAACGCGGTTTTGCAGCGCGACTCGGGAGGCTGTCGGTGGACCTGCCAGCCCGTGCCAAATCCGATGATCGGGATACACGTGTCGTCTTGGTGTCTGCTGGTGGATCCGCAGGTTGCCCAAGGTCATTTGCTTTGAGAAAGTCGACCCGGTAGCGCATCGCGGCGACGATTTCCTTCTCGTACTTTTGGATATCGCTCAGCGTCTCGCAGCCATGTGCTTTCGCGATGCGGTTGACGACATCAGGGAATTCCCGGATGTTTCCGCGGTTAATTTTTCGGTCGAGGAGAGTGGTGATACCCGCTTCCGACTGGACGATGTCCGAGACTTTGCAGGTTGTCGGGCTGCCCGCTAGTTGGAGTGTGATCTCTCCATCCATCGGCCAGTAGACTTTGTACGCAGCGCGCACCTGCGCGGCCTTCCACTTGATGGAGTAGCGCCCGGCGTGGACAAAGACGCCGACGAGGCGAGGGTCATCGACCATGCATTTCACGGCATCTGGGCCGATGAGCTCCGCACCAGATTTGGGGTCGATAACTGTAAGTTTGCCATCGGATGTCACATCAATCCCATACCGGTGAAAGTCTTCTATAAAGGCATCCGGGGAGGATGACTTTTCATCCTGAAGAGCTCGGATAAGAGAGCCATCGCCATCCGGGCCAGTTGTGAACTGTATAAATCCGATCGAGACATAGCCGGTGTCGTAGGTCTGGGATGCCTCGAAGGATCCTTCGAGCTTGCTGATGGCGGTGAAGGCTTTTCGTGCGGTGTCTGAGAGTCCTGCTTCAGCAAAGAGCTCTTTTGCTTGCTCGGTTTCGCTTACAGTAGATTTCGCCATAGCACCGACTGAGTTCACGCCTTTCGGGAAGCGATAGTATGCGTACCGCTCCGGTAGGCGGACGTTGTCCAGCATCTCGATGGTGTGATTCTCAATGTCAAAGCTCACGATGTGCCGATTTGGGGCCACGACGGATGCGATGACAGGAGGTGCACCAAGAGCATCGATGAGGGACTGCGGAGCGGGGCCGGGGTGCGGTGGGATGCTGATGGCTGGTTCCTGGCTACGTCGGGTTTTGCGCGAGCCGCGGGATGGCAAGGCTGGCGTTGTGTCCCTGCTGGATGAGTTTTCAGCGGAAATGACATCGCTTGGAGCGGTTAGGAGAGCGGTGT
>JBEDDQ010000325.1:0-3160 GCA_041176185.1 Armatimonadota bacterium
CTTCCTTTGTTTCGAATGCGTAGTAAGCCTTGCCTTCATCTAAGAGCTGGTCAATCAGCTCGCGGTAGCGCGGCAGGCGCTGCGACTGGAAGTAGGGGCCAAACTGTCCGCCGTTTTCCGGGAGAAGGCTGACATCGACGACGCCGTACTTCTCGGAATCGAGAGCCGCGACACTTGCGACATCCGGGCCTTCGTCATACCCAAGGCCTAGTGCGTGCAGCGATGCGATGATGCTTTCCAGGGAGCCGGGAACCAATCGGTTCTGATCGGTGTCTTCTATACGGAGAACGAAGTCGCCTCCGTGCTTGCGGGCGAAGAGCCATGAAAAGAGCGCTGTACGGAAAGCGCCAACGTGGAGAAAACCTGTGGGACTCGGGGCGAACCGGGTCCGCACTCGGGTCGGAACAGTATTTAACACGCGGGTATGATACCCCCGCGCACCATTTAGGGGCAATCACACACAGTGTGCATCAGGATACACTGAGCGGTAATAGAGAACAATTTGTAACTGTTTTGGCAGCCCGGCTCTCACCGGCTGGCGGGGAACCCCAAGGCTGCCTGAGGGAGCATCGCCACCATGGCTGGAAACAACGCGCGTATCTTTATCGGATCCTTGGTTGCTGGAGGCCTGATCACGGCCGGCATTATCGTCAAAATGCAGCCTCCCAAGGTCGAGACAATGCTGCCCATCAGCCGCAATGTCATCACGAGTATCGCCGCAAGCGGCCGCCTTCGGGGGGATGTTGAAACCAATATCGGTGCGCAAACGGGAGGCCGCATCGCCCGTGTCCTCGTGCATGAAGGCGACAAGATTCTGACCGGCACGGTTGTGGCGGAGCTCGACACCGATGTCCTTAGCGCGCAGCTCGGACAGGCAACGGTAGGCGTCGCGACTGCAAAAGCCCAGCTTACGCAGGCCATGACGCAGCTCGGGACGGCGAAGGCACAGGTGATGTCGGCGCAGGACACTGTTCGTACCGCCAAGGCATCCCTTGCGCAGGTCAGCCGCCCGCCACTGAGATCCGAAGTCAATCGCCTCAAAGCGGATGTCGACCAGGCCATCGCCGTTGCCGAAGCAAAGCAGGCCGCCGCACGTAACCGCTTGTCCGAGCTTCGTAATGGTGCAACCAAAGAAGAGCGCGATCAGGCCCGTGCCCAGCTGGCACAGGCAAATGCACAACTCGAGCAAGCCGAAAAGGACTTTAAGCGTCAGCAGGCACTTGTTAAAGAAGGTGCAGTTTCGAAATCCGCCCTCGATTCCGCAGAAACCGCACTCGCCGTGGCTCAGCGGACGCGCGAAAACGCCGATGCCCGCCTCAAGCAGCTGACGGTTGGAACGCGTAAAGAGCAAATTGCCCAAGCGGAAGCAGACCTACGTGCGGCGGAAGCAACGCTGCGTGGAGCCCGCTCCAGTGGAGAAGCCCAGCTGCAAACGCTGCTTAGCCAGCCCCGCAAGGAAGATGTCCTTGTCGCAGAGCGCAAAGTCGCTGAAGCTGAGCGCGCGCGCATTCTTGCCGAGTACCGCGTTGGGGAAGCCGAACAGACGGTTGAGGTCGCGAAGACCCGCCTGATGGATGCTCAGCGCGCGCTTGGCGTTGCGCAGAGCCGCGTTGGGGATGCACGCGTCAAGGCGCCATTTGATGGCACTGTCACGGAAGTTGTGACCGAACCCGGTGGAATAACAGGGCCTAACCAGCCAATCATCCGGCTTGTCCGGTCCCAGAGCCCCGAGATTCGCATCGACCTCGATGAAGTCAACCTCGGCAAAATCAAAGTTGGTCAGGTGGCAAAGGTGAGCTGTGATGCTTTCCCGGGTGAAACTTTTGATGCCAATGTGACCGAAATCGGTGCTCAGGTGGATGCTGACCGCGGCACGGTTGAGGTTCGCCTTGTACCGACAACCCAGCCAGCATGGCTCCGTCCGGGGCAAACCCTGTCCGTAAATATCGTCACGGATAAGGGAAGCAACCGCCTGGTCATCCCTCTCACCGCAGTCAACACCATCGGCGGCGAGTCCACTGTCCTTGTCGTGGATGGTGGCAAAGTCGTAAAGAAAGTCGTCAAGGTTGGCCCGGCGGGCAAGGATGGCGTTCCGGTCACCGATGGCCTCGCGGCAACGGACCAGGTCATTGTCACCCCAACCGGTCGTAAGCCTGGCGATACTGTAACCGCGACTAAAGCGGTAGCAAAGAACTAACGATGCTACGCTTTGAATTCAAGCTGGCGTGGCGGCACCTGGTCAGCGGCGGCGGGCAAACCCTACTCACCGTCTCCGCCGTAGCCATCGCCGTCACCGTCATTATCTTCATCCAAACGCTGATCACCGGCGTCCAGCAGCGCTTCGTCGGTGACCTGGTCGGTCCACTCTCGCATGTCACGATTAAGCCGCCTGATCCCATACCAGACACCCTCGATAAAGTCGGTGACCGTAGTGGGGATAGCCTTCTGGCATCGGATTCGCAGAAACAAGTCCAGCAGCGCACCGAGCTCGAGCAGTGGCAGAAAATCGAGCAGCAAGTGGCATCCTTTCCGGGTGTCCGGACCGTTGCGAGTGGCGTTGGTGGCTCCGGTTTTATGATCCGTGGCGCCAAGCGCTATGCGGTTAACATCACGGGTGGGGAACCGGCCAAAGTCGAGAGCATCAGCCCAATTCAGAAGGACATGATTGCGGGCCGCTGGCTTGACATCAACTCGGATGAAATCGTCATCGGGATGCGTCTCGCGGAAGAGCTTGGCATCCGCTTAGGCGACCGCGTAAAAATACAGTCCAATGTTGGCGTCACTGGGACGTACACCGTTGTCGGCTTGTTCGAGACTGGCAATGGTCAGTTTGACATCGGGCGCGTGTTCTGTACGCTTCGGGCGGCCCAGTCGCTCTTCAAAACTGGCACCAATGTCCTCTATGTTCAAGTGAAGCTGGAAGATCCATTTACGGCCGCGGCGGTTGCTGAGCAAATGGCAGCAGCGCTTCCGTATAAAGTCGATTCTTGGACGACAGACAACGGATTCATCGTCAATGCGATCCAATCACAGAACTCGACGAAAGTGATGATCTGTGCATTTGTCCTGCTGGCATCCGCGTTTGCGATTGCATCTGTTTTGATCGTCAGTGTCATCCAAAAGAGCAAGCAAATCGGCATTTTGAAGGCCATCGGTGCCC
>JBEDDQ010000326.1:0-17483 GCA_041176185.1 Armatimonadota bacterium
CTCCATGGTAGTTACCCTGAGATTCTGACAGATTCCGTTGTTGGAGAAGCAGCGACGAATCTTTTCAAAGATGCTCAAGCGATGCTCGATAAGGTCATCGATGAGAAGTGGCTTGAAGCCAAGGCATCTTATGGTTACTACAAAGCCAGAAACGCTGGCGATGATGTCGTTATTGAGGACGTCTCAGGATCGGAACATGTACTGCACTTCCTTCGTCAACAGGGTTCAAAGACCAGCGGGTCAAAGAACAAATGTTTGGCAGATTACGTGCGACCATCCGATGACTGGTTAGGGATGCTCGCGGTTACAGCTGGCCACGGATGCTCATCCCGTGTAGCACAGTTCAAGGCAAACGGCGACGACTATAGTGCCATTCTCCTTGAATCCTTGGCAGATCGACTGGCAGAAGCCGCTGCTGAATATGTTCATCACCTCATGCGAACAAACTTTGGTATCGAACCTAAAGATATGCCCTTGCAGCAGATGATCGCAGAGGACTATGTCGGCATCCGACCTGCTCCTGGATACCCTGCATGCCCTGATCACATTGAGAAAGTGACCTTGTTCAATGTCTTGGATCCAGATTGCGCAGCAGGAATTACACTTACCGAGAGCCTTGCAATGGAACCGGCGGCGTCAGTTTGTGCCATCGTCTTTCCAAATTCTGATGCCCGATACTTTAGTGTAGGTGCTCTGGGTAAGGATCAAATTGTGGACTACGCCGCGCGAACAGGTCGCAGTGTTGCCGCAGTTGAGCGTTCACTCGATGCGTATCTCGGCTACGACGATTAGCGAGGATATTCAGTCATGAACGGATGTGTCGTGGTTACAGGATCAGCTCACGGTATCGGAACAGCGATCGCTCGAGCGTTTCTGAATGCTGGAGCCACTGTTCTTCTAGTGGATGTAAACGACCAGGAGCTGCTGATAACAGCATCCGAGCTGTCTAAGCAATTCGGAGACAGAGTCTCCTGTGTTACCGCGGACCTTTCCAATGAGGACGGTGTACATTCTGTTTTGGCGGCAACAAAAGGTCTACCTAACCCCATATCGTGTATTGTGAACAACGCTGCCGATCAAACTCCAGGTACTACCGAGTCAACCAACATCGATATGTTTCAGCGGACGATGTTCATTAATGTCACCGCGCCGTTTCTGTTGGTGCAGGGACTGCGTGATGACCTAGTTGCAACATCTGGCAGCGTCGTAAATATCGGCAGCCTTGTCGGTAATCAGCCAATCCCCGGTCGTGTTGCATATAACACGTCGAAAGCTGCTATTGCCGGATTGACTCGGTCACTTGCTGTTGATTTAGGTCCGTTAGGCATACGCGTCAATGCCGTCGCACCTGGACATATCATGACCGATGGTAAAGAAAAGTGGATGGCAACATACAACGAGTTCCAACAACAAGTGTTCCCCACGAGCTATGCAATAGGGCGCGTGGGACATGCGGAGGAAGTAGCGGATGTTGTCCTATTTTTAGCATCACCTTCTGCCAAATTCATCTCCGGAGTAACACTTCCTATTGATGGAGGAATGTCGATTCTCTGTCCTGAGACCGCATCGTTTACCGCGGCCTCTGTTGCGCTCTCGTTCTCTGATAAGAATAGAGCGGATTCTTAATCCCTTATTGAATTGCCCGTTATATTGACACTGGATACGCTTTAGAGGGTGTTTCAACAAATAAATAGCCTGCATAATATTGTTATTCGATATGACTAAGTAAAGCCACTCTCGCATCTGGATGCTACAACGGCTCTACTGGTTTCTTGTTACGTTTTATGACGGAACGCCGGCTGGTCACCAAGTCGTCCTTTTCGAAGATGTGAATTATGCCGCGACATGGATGCGGTACAAGCAGACACTCTACAGGTGCCTCGACGCCCCGATCTTTGCGGATCGTCCTATAAAATCGTATACTTACTTGCAACACGAGAAGTGTCATCAATGAGGATGTACAGACCCCGCATGTTGTATCCAAGTCGTATTTCAACCGGTTTCACTGCATCACCGAAAGGTATGTGCCAACTATGATGGTTCGTGGATCCGAAACGCCTCGAAGCCTCCAACTTCGATATGCAGGCCAGCTGGACCGTGAGGTTGTAGAGCGCGCACAACGTGGTGAGGACTTTGCGGCCGAATACCTGTTGTACAAATATCGGAACCTGGTCAAAACCAAGGTTAAGTCCTACTTTCTTATTGGTGCTGAAAAAGATGACTTGCTTCAAGTAGGGATGATTGGGCTATGGCAAGCGATCATTGATTTCAGAGCTGACAAAGCCATCTCATTCCCAGCATTTGCGAAAGTGTGTATCCAACGACACATCATCACCGCGATTAAGACTGCGACCCGACAAAAACAGCAGCCATTGAATACAAGTTTGTCACTTGAATGCCCCAGTGATGACCCGAGTGCGGACTGGAATCTTTCGGAGATTCTGACCAGTGAAAACGCACTTGACCCTGAGGATATGGTGCTGCGCTCCGAAGACACCAAAGAGCTTCGAGACAACCTTACACGCCTACTGTCTGAATTTGAATGGAGGGTCCTTGCTGGATATCAGCTAGGCAAGAGCTACCGTGAGATTGCGGACGAACTTACCTGTAAAACCAAATCGGTTGATAATGCACTTGCACGTATTAAGCGCAAAGTTGGTACTTTGAATGTAGGTAATGCTGATTTAGGGGCGCTTCACCTGTAACGTATTCGAGATTTGCATCCTCAATAATGTTATACTTTGTGCGTACGGGAGAACGTTGTGCAAATGTCTAATGATCTTTCATCTGTGTTCGCGATGGCGTTGGAACACAAGATTAACGGTCGCTATTCTGAAGCCGAGGATGGCTTCAAGTCGGTAATCTCTTCCGCTCCATCCCATGCTGAGGCCCACCACGAGCTTGGACTTATCTACAGCTTTCAGGTTCTTATCGACGAGTCGCTACTAGAACTTGAAACTGCTGTTCGGCTTGATCCTAACAGCATCACGTATAAGCTTTCATTAGCAAAGACGCTCACAATGTTCGGAGAGTTTGACCGGGCAAAGGAATTGTTTACTCAAATCTTGGATGTTGACCCGTTCAACGATGAAGCGGCGAAAAACATGGACTATCTCAGAAGTGTTTAGAGCGTTTGGAGCTATGTTCAGGCAGCGTTATCTAGTGGTGACGCTGTTTTTCTTTGTCATGTTAGCTAAGTTTCTCCTAATGCTATTTCGGGGAGAAACGTTTATTCCAACGTGGGTCTACCAACACTTGACACCCTGGCAAACGGATCAAAAATCTCCGTGGAATGTCCTGGCTGCTGATGGGCTTTTCGAGTTTCTTCCGTGGCGCAAGATCGTCATGGAGTCCATCGCCAATGGTCAAATACCGTTGGTCAACCCATATGCAGCATCTACGTTGGGCGGCCAGCCCTTACTAGCAAATGGTCAAAGCGGTTTCTTCTACCCTCTTCATTGGCCCTATTGGGTGTTGCCGGCTACCTTAGCACCATTAACACTCATGATTTCGTTGATCGTACATATGGGAATTCTCGCTACGGGTGCTTATCTCCTGGCGAGGAAACTGGGTGCTAGTCAAGTCGGATCAATTTTGGCTGCAATCGGCTTTTCTCAATCTGCGACCATCATCACCTGGTTGCCTCTGTCGACACACTTGACTGTAGTCGCATGGCTTCCTTGGATGTGGCTTGCCGCTGTCAAGAAGTCATATCGGATGCTTGCATTCGTTACGATGATGTCGATGTTGGCGGGTCACCTGCAGCTTGCAATGTACTCAGTGCTAACAGCAGGATTGATTGTCGTCGCGATGAATTGGCAAAATAAGAGTTCAATTCGAACATCATCAGCCATAGTAATAGGAATCGCATTGTCTGTATGTCAACTATTACCCTCCGTCGAACTGGGACAACAGTCACACAGAGGAGGCGTCGCAGCATCCGCTGGCGGTTACGCCGCGTACATTAGCAATGCAATGCCACCGCACCATTTCATTACGTGGTTGATTCCGAATTACTTTGGCAACCCAAATCTAAACGCTGGAAACGCGTGGCTCCTCACTGACAAAGGGGTCCCAAACAACTATGCCGAATGGGCGCTTTATACGGGAATCGTTATTCCGTTATTCTTGTTCGCTGGCTTGTTTTCCTATAAAACTCTCGAACGCACTCACAAAGTTATCCTGCTAACAGCAATCCTCGCAATTGCCGTTGCACTAGGAAGCCCACTTTGTGCTGTTCTGTACTATGGAATTCCAGGATTTGCCGCTACAGGTAACCCGGCACGTGTCCTCCCTATCCTGTCGCTTGCGATGTGTTTGCTAGCGGGGGTCGTATTGAGCCGAATTAGAATGCGACATCTTGCCTACAGTATGTTACTCATCGGAGTGATATCCGGAATTTGTACAGTTCTGGCTAATCAAGTTGTCGTGAAGTTTTCACTCCCAAAGGACGTAACGAGCGCACTATCGGCTGATGCACTATTGTCACAAGTTCCAATAATGGGGTTGTCACTAATCACTGCTGCGATAGCACTTCGGCTTCGGTATCGCTTCCCTGTCGTGCAATGGCTAGTTCCAATCGTGTTACTTGCTGACTTGTGGCAGTGGTCTGCAAGCTACAATCCCGTTAGCTATACCTCGGATGCGATCCGGACAACACCCGGTATTGAATACCTCAAGCAAAATGCAGCTAAAGCCCCCATTGCGTGCATTGTGGGAAACTGGTCACTTGGTGCAACATCACCGCAAGGAGCTACGCTTCCACCAAATCTACTATCACTGTATCAACTGCATGACATCGCCACATATGACAGCTTGCTTATCCGTGACGACAAGCGTCAGTTGGAAGCACTCGCAGGTACTGGTCTGATGCCGCCAGAGAATGGAAACATTTTACGGATTCCTTCTATCGATGTGGCATCGTCCCTTGGCGCAAAATGGGTTGTTCTTCCCCCATCTAGCGATGCCCCGACGATGGATTGGGTCGTCGCCTATGCTGGAAGTGATATGACCATTTTGCGAAGTCAAGCATCCAGTAGTATTGCAATAGCAAAACGAGACCTGGCAACTTCCACGCTAAGAATCGGGATGTTTCTCTCCTTACTGATTGGCACCGTCCTGTATGTGACCTTTAGCCCCCAGAAGAAATCGCATTCCTTACTTATTTGAGAGACATTGCGCTCTACCTACGCACAATGTGACCAGATCATTCTTACCGGGCTTGCATGATTACTGCGACATCGTTCAGGACAGTAAGCAAGGCATGCACAACAAAACACGGCAACATCGAGCGTGACCGAAGTGCCCACATACCGAGGATTACAGCCCCAAAGAATGAACTAATCACCTCGACTGTTGGTTTACCCAAATGCATTACCGTAAACAAAACAGCTTGCACTAATACACCTACAAATGTATTGCTGACCCGTTGAACTGAGTTAAGGAGATAGCCACGGAAGAACCATTCCCATGCAAACATGTACGTGACAAGAATTACCTGGTGTCTGATTAGACCGAACACACTAAGCTCTAGAGGATAATCAGTGATTGCTCCACTTTGTCGCATTGCATTGATGTAATACGACTGAAAATCTGCTGACTTTGCGGTAATCAGGACGATAGGAAAGAACAACAGGCCTATGGCAAGTGCAACATACAAGTGCTTACGGTCGCACGTCTGCAAACCATATTCACTCAGGTTCCGTCCGAAAATAGTTATCGCAATCATGGGGATAACTAATAATCCTATGTCATTGACTAGGTAGTACTCCATGAACGACATTGGGTTAGCAGATCGAAATGCACTCCAGCCACCGTTGAGGTATAGCAGAGCTAACCCCAGACCAATTCCTAAACCTGCGAGTCTAGTGTCGATATCTTTAGCGAAAGCAATGAGTTTCAATGAGTCGCCAGCTCCCGGACAACATTTATGAGATTCGCTTGATGGCTTGGGTCATGACTGTAATTCATCCTTTTTCCAGAGCGAAACACATGCGGATTCACTTTTGAAATCTGTTCCATCGTGTCGAGTAAGGTCTTACTATTAGCAGAATCCCCTAGCCCAAAGGCACAAAAGTCAGCTAAATTACCAACTTTGACGTCATATGACTGACCTGATTCAGGAGTCACCTGCGCATGAAACAACCACCGATGTGAGTTGGTATCGGAAGTCCCATTCATCAACAAAAGGAGTTGCTTTATTGGCGACATAGATGGGGAGCTAAGGGCCGAATCTGTACCAATAACGATTGGTATATCACTTCGATACATCAACTCCACAGGCGGATGTTTACACTGAAGAAACAGATTACTTTCGGGACACACTGCCACACGTGATCCCCGTGTCTGAACAATAGCAACATCATCGGCGGTCCAGTTACATCCATGAACAAGAAGTGTCTTCGAAGTGACGAGTCCCTGGCGATCAAAGTGCTGTATCGCGCTTGTACCTGGTGATTTATGCTCTATTCCGCGCCGCTTATACATCTCAATGAATGGTCCACTGTTATTACGACAGAAGAGATCCTCTTCCGGGCTTTCATCAACATGGATACACAAAGGAAGTCCTTCCGCCCGCTCCTGTACAACATCTAGAACAGATTGGCACGTGCTGTAAACAGCATGTGGTGCGACACCTACTGAGTAATGGCGCCCCAAGATATGCAGCGCATCGATTCTTGATTCACACCGGTACGCATCAACATCGGATACAAGACCATTTACTTCACGATAACTTGTGCCCCGTAATCCACAAGCTGACATAGTCGCAGCAGCGAAGCCAGAATCACTGCAATCCTCAGTGGATGCATATCCCATTTCTAGGAGCTTTGTCACACCGTACAAGGTGCTGATTGCCCAAAGCTGATTTGGAAGGCAGAACTTCAGGCGAACGAGCTCGCGAACCCATGGAAAAAACGATCCGGGTGGCAGGATACCCCTGAGAAGCTGATATTCAGTATGGCTATGCCCATTGTGGAACATCGGGGTGACAACTGCATAGTAATGTGCGTCAACATCAACGCCCTGTGAAATGTCATTGATTACGCCATCAACCACCGTGATCGTTACATCTCGAAGGAGTGTGCCATCTGCCAGAATAACGACACCCGCACTGAGTCGCATAATAGTCTAATCAGTGCACAATGACTGACCGACAGTACCAAGATCTGTCGCCCACGCACGCTGATACTGGTCATAGGATGCTGACTTGGCATGACCATCCAGATACAGGACGTTATAGCGCAACCCAGAGAGGCCAACGGCCAAGCTACTGCCGTGCCACGAACCGTTACCATCAAAGAGGAAGTTTACACCGGCAGGCCCGACGGAAGACTGGGATTGCCCGTCGAACGCTTCAAGTACATCGATGTTGGCTCTTCGGAATGCGAGTTCCGTTCGGAACAAGTAGGATGCACCGTACTTTTTGAACATCGTGGGACGGGCAGGCAGCGGACAGGGACCACCGCATGAGTAGTTATTATCAAGAATGTCAAATCCGGCATCCCCTGGACAACGCCAAATATCATTAGAATTGACATACGAATCCATGGCACCAGGCACAATAGCCCCACCGACACTAGGGTTTGGACTTGGATGGAGAAATGGCATCACTGCCAGCTGCGCACTGCACTGTGGAATGGATGACCAGATTTGAGGAACGTATGCATCGGACGCATCCTTTGCGAACGGAACCATCCCGTCGTAATCCTGAGCGTACATTTGAAGAGCAAGGCCGATTTGTCGGAGATTACTTGTACAGACCGTTTGTCGCGCCTTACCTCGAGCCGTGGCAAATACTGGGAAGAGTATGGCAGCCAGAACAGCAATGATGGCAATCACCACCAATAACTCAATCAGGGTAAATCCGCGCTTCATGGTTCTACTTTACCTGAGATGGTTCAGCCGCACTAAACAAACGTATTCAGTTCAAGTGAAAATTGCTCGGCAACTTCAACTGAATAACAACTTCCAAGCGCAAATACAAGCCCATGTCGGAGGCTGGAATCACCACGAACAGCATCTTCCCACCCCTTGGATGCAAGCTTCGCGACATAGGGCTGGGTTGCATTTGTAAGCGCAAACGTCGACGTATAGGGTACAGCTCCTGGCATGTTGGCTACACCGTAATGTAGCACTCCATCAACAAAGTACACTGGGTCCCGATGCGTCGTTGGACGAATCGTTTCCACACATCCACCTTGATCAACCGCAACATCAACAATAACCGCGCCGGCCTTCATCGCTGAAACAAGCGTAGCCGGAACAAGAGTCGGAGCCTTCGTTCCACGTATCAATACAGCTCCGATGAGAAGATCTGCATTCAACACCGAGTCTCGTATCGTGCCACTATTCGCATAGAGTGTCGTGACATTTCGAGGCATAACATCGTTCAGGTAGCGTAACCGAGGAAGAGAGACATCAAGGACAGTGACATTAGCCCCCATACCTGCAGCAACTTTGGCAGCCTCTGTACCGACCATCCCACCACCAATGATAGCCACGTTTGCAGGTGCGACTCCGGGAACGCCCCCGAGTAGAATTCCCCGTCCACCCATTGCCCGCTCGAGATATTTGGCTCCCTCTTGAACCGCCATACGTCCCGCAACTTCACTCATCGGTGCGAGTAAGGGAAGCTGACCATCGGGTGATTGAACGGTCTCGTAGGCAATACAGACAGCACCAGATGTTCTACAGGCTTCCACAAGGCTTGGAACTGCCGCAAAGTGGAAGTATGTAAACACAATTTGTCCATTACGAAGATGTGAGTACTCGGAGGGAAGCGGTTCCTTGACCTTGACAATCATGTCTGCCATATCCCAGACATCAGCGGCAGTCGGTACAACCTCTGCCCCAGCAACGGTGTACTTATCGTTACCGAGACCTATCCCCGCAGCGCAATCGGATTCAACGATTACTCGATGTCCTGCTGAAATCAACGCTTCGACACCAGCTGGGACAAGCCCTACCCGGTTTTCATCAACCTTAATTTCACGCGGGACACCAATAATCACTTTGATTCATCTCCTGAAACCGGAGTGGCTGTGACCGACTTCTCAAACGATGGCAGTAATGCCTGACTTGGGAAGACTCCCATCACAATCACTAATGTAGCCGCAGAAACAGCAACCAGTTTGGTTGCTCCATCGGATGTAACAGCATCAGTTTGCTCAGCATCGTAGAAGAACATCTGACTTATCACACGCAAATAAGCATAAAGTCCAATCGCACTCCCGATCAACGCAACTACTGCAATCCAAGTCCCACCTGAACTGAGCAATGACATAAAAATGCCAAGCTTTGTTAGGAAGCCTACTGTCAGCGGAATACCAGAGAGGGATAACAAGAAGATGCCAAATGTGATCGCAGCCCCAAGATTACGTTTTGCCAATCCACGATAGGTCACTAGCGAATCAGCATCTTCGCCATTCTTACCAAGCCAGGCAACAACAGCAAAGCTTCCAATCGTGGTAATGGAATAAGCAACTACGTAAAACGTAACGGCAGTTATTGCCGCTGCCTGCGAGTTGGCTCCCAGCGATGCAAGAAGGCCAAGAACGATGTAGCCACCATGTGCAACCGATGAGTAACCGAATAATCGTTTAATGCTCGTCTGATTTGCAGCACCGGCATTACCTACCAATATTGACAACAATGCTGCACCGATTACGACCGCTTGAACTGCAGTGCCGGTCTCCGCACCAGCAAGAACGGTGAAAAAGCGCATCAATATCGTAAACGCGGCAACCTTACTCGTTGTTGCCAGAAAACCAACAATCGGCGCAGGAGCGCCCTGGTAGACATCTGGCGCAACCATATGGAATGGAGCAACTCCAGCCTTAAACAACAATGCACCAATCAGCATAACCGTGCCGAGGAGGAATAGAGGATTGGTTCCAAAGTCGGGGATTTGATGAATGGCATTTGAAATCGACACGATATTGGTGTAGGAAAACCCCTGAGGCAATTCCATTCCGCTAGCCTTCATAGCCATGCCAACACTGCCATAGACAAGTGCGATCCCGAAAAGAAGTATCGCACTGACGAATGCACCCATTAGGAAGTACTTCGCACCTGCTTCTTCTGATGCGGCTTGGGACCGTCGGTAGCCGGCAAGAACATAGAACGCGACTGACATAATTTCAATGCCAACAAATGCATTAACGAGATCCAGACTTTGAACCAGGACCATCGCACCTGCTGACGCAAGCATTACGAGGGCACGATACTCACCCTTCGGCAGGTGGAATACACTCAGCAATTCAGATGATGCGACCATCGTAACTGCCGCAATGGCTCCAAGAAGGATTTGCATTGTGACAACAAGTCCCTCAACTGCAACTCCATTTGCAAACGCAGTACGCAGTTGCCCAGCAAGCGTGTAGCTACATATCATCGCAGCAAAGCAGAAAAGGACCGCGAGGATTGTACCTGCCTTTCGCATCGATGAACGCTTGGAAGCAAGGTCGGTGAGCAGCACTATCGACCCACCAGCTGCCATCAGTATTGGAGCGCCGGCTGCATGAATATCACCAAAATTCACTTACTTGACCTCCGGCTGCAGTGCAGCACTTGCTTTGTGCCCATTATCGGATGCAATCGCCAACAACGGGGACGGAGCTATTCCAATACCGATAATCATCAGTGCCAGTGCAAAAAGGATACTACGTTCTGACACCCCCAATACAATCGCTTTTGGAGAGTCACCCTTTGGCGCACCATAGACACTACGCTGAATCATCCAGAGCATGTATACAGCCGAGCCTACAGCACCGGTCGCGGCAATAGCCGTCTGGACTGGAAACGCTTGGAATGCACCTAGAAGAATAAGGAATTCCCCAACAAATCCATTTGTCAACGGCAATGCTACAGATGAGAACGTAAAGATAAGTAACAATCGACTAAACAAAGGCGAGTCAGCCCAGATTCCTCCCAGAGAAGACACTTGCCTACTTCCTCGGAATCTAGCGATGAAATCACAACATATGAACAGTGCACCTGTCGTGATGCCGTGATTCAGCATCTGCAAAACGCTACCACTGCGGGCTGAGTCATCCCCAACCACTGCCCCAATGACGATGTATCCCATATGACTGATGGATGAGAATGCGATCACAGCCTTGATGTCTGACTGAGCCGCGGCCACTGCAGCCCCATATACAACAGACACAGCGCCCAGTGTGACAATCAGGGGGACCAAACTTTGCGCGAACTCTCCACCGAGGGGAAGCGTGAAGCGGATCAGACCATAGATACCAAGTTTTGCCATCGCACCAGACAGAAGGAGCAACATCCCCGTAGGTGTGTTTACGTAAGCGCGGCCAAGCCAAGCATGGAACGGCACAACGGCAGCCTTTGTCGCGAACGCAATGAACGATGCGATTGCAAACCATCGAACCAGTGATGCATCAACACCACCGGACTGTACAACATCCTTCAGGGTCAAATAGTCGAAGGTACCAGTCTGAATCCGTATCCCGATAATCGCGCTGAGAAGCAATAATGAACCGATTACTGTGAATACGAAAAACTGAATGGCGGCTTTACTTCGATCAGCACCACCAAACATTCCAATTGCAATCAACACCGGAATCAAAGCTGCTTCAAAAGCAATGTAGAACAAGAGTATGTTCAGCGATGCAAACGCAACATTAGTGAGGGCACCTGCAACCAGAATCGAGAAATAATAGGCACGCGTCGCCGTTGTTGGCGCTGGTGCAACCGTGACTGCGATCACCGATAGGAATGTTGTCAGAAGTACGAGCAAGGATGACATTCCGTCTAGTCCAAAACTGAACATCAGCCCAAGTTTTGGTAGCCAGGGAGCGTTAAGAACATGGTGAAAACCCTTGTCCACCATCCCACCCGTGGTGAGCCCAAAGATAGACACGAGACATGCAACCGCGCTTCCAAGTATTGCAATCGGCTTGGCCGACTGCTCACGCATAAGAGCAACGAGCACTGCAGCGAGTATTGGCAACGCAACAATCACCAAAATCAGTTGATTCATATTAGTTGCCTCCCCGGGTTCCCGTGATCAATACAACAGAAATGATCACTATTAGGGCGACGGCCATACTGAGTATGTAGTCACCAACAATACCGCTTTGCCAGCGTCGAACTGTTTTGCCTACAACCTCAACACTTGACTGCCCCAAACGGAGGAAACCTCGCGCACCATTACGCTCTACAGACAAGCTGGACCACGCAGCCATCGCTGTTAGCGGCCGTACAACCGTAAGTGCATATAAGTCATCGATTCGCATCGCAGACGCGAAGAACGCGAACAACGAACCCGTCTTTTCCATTGATGCAGCGCTTACGGACTTGTACTTGGCAATCGACAATGCCGATGCAACTAATGCAACAACAACACTGATTCCCATCACTAATCCGCTATTCTGAGAATGTTCAGGTGAAGTAATGACCGGGGCCAACCAATCGCTGTAGAAGTGCATTCCGATAGCCGGAGCATTCATGAAGCCAGCGACGGCACTAAGCACTCCAAGAATACCTAGAGGAAGAACTATCCGGGTATCAGGATGATGGAGATGATGCGCGGTATGCTCATCGATCCGGCTGGTTCCCTGGAACGTAAGCATATACATGCGCCACATGTAGAACGCCGTTAGTGCACTAGCTACCGCAGCAAGTCCATATACTGGACGATTATGGTCAAACGCAGCAAGCAATATCTCGTCCTTTGACCAGAAGCCAGCGAGTGGTGGAATACCAGCGATTGCAATCGTTCCAATCAATACCAAAAGATGTGTTGATTTGATCTTAGAAGCAAGACCACCCATCTTCCTCATGTCCTGCTCGCCGTGGAGTGCATGAATCACCGCACCAGCGCCCAGGAAGAGGAGTGCCTTGAAGAACGCGTGTGTCGTTACGTGGAACATCGCAGCCGAGAACGCGCCACATCCACATGCTACAAACATGAGTCCAAGCTGTGAGACAGTGGAATACGCAAGAACCTTTTTGATGTCCCATTGGGCGACGCCTGCACAGGCTGCAACTAACGCAGTAAGTCCACCGGTCCATGCAACGACCTGCATCGCAACCGGCGACATCTCAAACAGGACGTTAAACCGGCAAACCAGATAAACACCAGCCGTTACCATTGTTGCTGCATGGATGAGAGCGGATACGGGTGTAGGTCCTTCCATTGCATCAGGCAACCAAACAAACAGAGGCAGCTGTGCACTCTTACCTGCAGCTCCGCCAAAGAGCAAAAGCGCAATAGTCGTCGCAACTCCGGTCTGCACATGCATCGAGCCTGATGCACTTAGTTGTGCGAGGATTCCGTCCTGCCCATATAAATTGAGCGTATTGAACTCGCGGAACAGCATAAACATCGCGAGAAGTAATGCAACATCACCGATTCGGTTTACGATAAACGCCTTTTTCGCGGCCTGTGTAGCTGACCACTTTTCCTGCCAGAATCCGATAAGCAGATATGACGCGAGGCCAACACCCTCCCAACCAACGAACAGAAGCGGAAGATTTCCAGCCATCACAAGCAAAGCCATGAAGAAGACGAAGAGATTCAAGTACGCAAAGTACCTAGAGAAGCCTTTATCGCCGTGCATGTAGCTTGCGCTATAGATGTGGATGAGTGCACCTACTCCAGTGATGACAAGGAGCATTCCACCGTTAAGCGGGTCCACGTGAAGATTGAACTGGATAGCAAGCGATGTACCAGGGACGGTCATCCAAGTCATCACATCAGAATCAACAGAGTGACCTGCACTACCAGCAACTGCTGAGACGACAGCAATGGATGCTATAAACGCACCAATAACACTAAGGATGGCTACCGTAGAAGAGAGTCTCTCCCCTAGCTTTGATCCAATGGTTCCGTTAATCAGCGCGCCAATAAGCGGGATGAGCGGAACTAACCACATAATTGTCGACATCGTGATGGTTACCCTTTCAATCCGTTAAGGACATCGACGTCAACATTGTCTTTAGTTCGGAATATTGCAATCAGTATTCCAAGTCCAACGGACACTTCTGCTGCCGCTACGGCCATCACAAATATCGTTAACATCTGACCACCAGCATCACCAAGATAGCGACCAAAAGCAATCAGGGACAAGTTCACTGCATTGAGCATCAATTCGATGCTCATGAAAATCAGGATTGGATTACGTCGTGTCGTGACTCCCGCAATTCCAAGGGAAAAAAGGATCATCGACAAAACGATGTAAAAGTGCAATGGTACGGACATCAGGCCTTACCCTCCTGTGATGTCTGGCGCTTACCAGCTAGAACCACTGCACCGATGACAGCGACCAGAAGTAGGAAACTTGTCCATTCGAACGCAAACAACCACGGTAGCGAAGGGTTATATAGAACTTTTCCAACCCCTTCAACACTACCTGGTGTAGCCCCACCAATCATCGTCTCTGCAGGCAGCATCAATGGTGCCACACCCTTGATGACAACTGCCGACATGAGTCCGCCGAGTCCTACTGCAGACGCAAAAGCAAGGATTGTGCGGATGCCACGGTAACTGGTGTTGAGGTTTGCCTGTCCCATGTTTAGAAGCATGATGACGAACAAAAACAGAACCATAATCGCGCCGGCATACACAATCACTTGAACAGTTGCGAGGAAGTACGCATTTAGCGACAAGTAGAGACCAGCGACACTAAACAAGTTAATAACAAGGCTTAGGGCAGCCCGAAGTGGGTTCTGCAAGATGACAACAAGGAGCCCACTTGCAACAGCTGCCACCGCAAAGAACAGGAACATTAGCCCCTGCCCGGAGAGGATTGCTTGAAGTGTCATAGCGCTATCCCAACGTGATTCGACTCACCCGTAAATGTACACATCAGTCAATCCTCTCAAGCTGAGGGTCTGGTACCAACAACATTTCCTTGGTGTAGATAAGCTTCTTGCGGCTATCTTCTGCAAGTTCAAAAATATCCTTCAACTCGATTGCACCCGTTGGACAGGATTCCTGACAGAACCCGCAGTAGATACACCGAAGCATATTGATCTCATAGCGCTGTGCATACCGTTCACCAGGACTTCTTCTGTCCTGATCAGTATTTTCACCAGCAACGACGAGAATGGCATTGGCAGGACAGGCACCAGCACAAAGCGAGCAACCAATGCACTTTTCCATGCCATTGTCATAGCGGTTGAGCACGTGGCGCCACCGAGCTCTACGTCCCATTGGCCTTCGGAATTCCGGATAGGACAATACAGTCGTTGGTTCAATAATCTTGGCACCAACCCGTGCCATCCCTTGAAAAGGTGCGAGCACCTCGGATGCAATCTGACGAACATCAGACCAGAATTCTGACATCGTTTAGTCCTCCACCGGCATCCGGGCCGTGATCGCCCGAACAACACTCTCACGACGTATAGGAAGACGACTGGCTTCATCACCAGATTTGCGCGCCTTCCAGTGCAGATATGCCACCCAAAGGACAACACTTGCTAACACACCAGAAATTCCAACGGCAATAAAGTGACCAACGATTCCAAGAATCTGCTGCAATGCCATTGATGTAGCAATCATAACCACATTCGCAAGGGCCGTCGGTAACAACACCTTCCAGCCGAAATGCATCAACATGTCATAGCGAAGACGCGGCTGGCTTGCGCGAACAAGAATGAAGAAGCTGATTAGGGTATAGAGCTTTATAAACAACCACATCGGTGCAATGACAACATGGTTGACAAAGTTCAAAACGGAAGGCGGGAAGAACGTCCAAGATGCAGGCAGCTGCCCCAAGATTCCCCAAGGAGCGGTATAGCCGCCGAGGAACAGCGTCACACAGATTGCCGAGACAATCATCATGTTTGCGTACTCGCCCATAAAGAACATCGCAAACTTGAACGATGTGTATTCGGTATGGAATCCTGCAACGAGTTCCGTCTCGGCTTCCGGAAGATCAAACGGTGCCCTGTTCGTCTCGGCAATCATTGAGATCATGTAAACAACCGCTGCTACCAGGCCAAATGGGAACAGCTTGAAGATGTTCCAGTTCCAGAACCCTGATGTTACAGACTGAGTCCAAACAGAATAGTTGGAATCAGGAATGGCAACGTTCGTCGCGATTGTTTGGCTATGAACGAGCTCTTGCATCGCGAGTGTGCCAGTCATCAAAAGGACGGCAATAATGCTAAGTCCCATCCCGAGTTCGTAGGAAATAACCTGACTCGAAGCACGGAGTCCGCCAAGAAGCGAATACTTGTTGTTTGAAGACCATCCAGCCAGAATCACTCCATAGACCTCAATGGAAGCGACTGCAAGAAGAAACAGGATTCCAACATTGAGATGAGGCGCTACGGAACCCCAATCAGTTGAGCTGTTCCAAGGAAGGACAGTCAAACTACATATAACTGGAACCAGCGCTATTGCAGGTGCCAGGTAGTAGAGCGCCTTGTCTACATTCGAAGGAGTAATATCTTCCTTCATCATCAACTTCAATGCATCTGCCATCGGCTGTAAAAGACCAAATGGACCGACTCTGTTAGGGCCAAGTCGTCCCTGCCAGAATCCAAGAAGACGCCGCTCGAGCCAGACGAGAACAGGAACACTTCCAAGTCCACCAGCAAGAGCAATGACAAACCTCAGGAGAGAGCGCAAGAACTCTGCATACCAAGGAATATTGTCTGCACTGTTTACGAAAAAATCACGCCAAATGGGTGAATCGAACAGCTCGGTCATTACGCGCACCCTCCTGGCACCAAAGCGGTTGGCAGCACATCGGATGGCTTAAACACAGGCAATGGATTCCCTGCACGAGCATTGAGCTCAAGCATGACCTGCCATTGCGGACGTGAACCAGCCTTCGGTGGAACAACGGCATCCACACTCTGTAGCTGACCATCCACGTTTAGGTATGTACCAGCCGTTTCTGCAAAGGATGCGATTGGAAGCACTACAGATGCCTTTGCAGTCGTAGCATTCATGAACTGACTTGTTACTACCACAAATGTATCTGCAGAAAACGCCTTTTCGACCAGCGCCTTATCGCGAACCTGTCTGACTGGGTCAGAGCCCATAACAAACACATGTTTTACCTTTGCGGTAATCAATCCGTTTAGTACGTCCGTAGTCTTGATTGAAGCGGCTAATCCAGATTTTAGGCTAGCAACGGATGGCAATTCGGTTCCATCCAAGCCAGCAAGATACGGCCCATATGCATTAGCATCGGATACCAATACAGAATAACCGCATCCAGCCGCAGTACAAGCAGCATCTATGTTCAGATAATCAGTCGAACTAAGAGTATCGGGAACTAATACAACTGTATCTGAGGCCAAGACTGTAGATGCCAGTACAGTCGCTGAAGCAACCGTAACGACCGACGCACCGTTTCTCTGGGCCTTTACCGTCCGGAGGTAGTACATCGGCTGGTCGTATGCAAGGTCCATCCCAACAATCACAATGTGTTTGGCTGATTCAACAGAAACAATGGTTGCCTTTGGTAATCGTCGCGGAGACTCCGTTAGTTGATAGG
>JBEDDQ010000327.1:0-4240 GCA_041176185.1 Armatimonadota bacterium
CCTGTGGACGTGGGATATACGCTCGTTCATCGGTGGTCAGGCGAAGGTCTTCGGTGATGATGACATCGCCGCCAGTTACAGCTTCGATACGACTTTGCCAATACGCGCGTGTTTCGACGACCCACTCGTCGTACCAGCCCTCGCAAAACTCTGTGTCGGTCACAAGTGCGATTTGTGCATGATCGAGGTTGCGGAGGGCATGGTCTAAGCCATCGATGTCGCTCGTCGCAGCATCCCGTTTGAACTTTACGGTCTGGCGTGTGACATCAAGGACGGTACCGGCATCCAGTTCGGATGGCTCTAGAAGTTTGCGTGCCTGGCTGAGTGCGACGCGGAAGCGGTTACGTTGCTCATCGAAGTCCGCATTCGGCCAGAGCATTTCGGCCAGTTTGTCGCGTGAGTGAACGCGGTCTGAATGGTAGGCAAGATATGCGACAAGGACAGCAGCATGGCGGGTTGGAAAGCGCTGCTGAACGCCTGCGGTGTCGGTCAGTGAGAAAACCCCTAGGAACCTCAGGCGAATCCGCTGGCGGAGGGGAAGGCTTTGCGCGCCATTTCTTTCAGTCAAGGTCGGCACCCCAGTGAGAGGCTAACCCAACCTTGCTTTAGTTGCTGTAAACCACCCTTGGTCGAAACAGAACGGACGGCGAGATACGTCCCATTGCTACGAGGACCATCGCAGGTAATCTGTCGAGATGTAAGAGCGTTAAGACTCTTCCAATTACGGTGAGTGTTGGAATCAGTATGAGGCGTTCGGGGTTGCCCATTGATGCCGGGAGCTTTCGGATGTCCCATTTTTCCAGATGCAGTGTTGCCACGCGAAAGGAAGGGAGCTGTGATGTATCCGATGTCCCTTCGAGGAGCGACCCGGTGAACACGGGACCGCCATCTTCGAGCCAGATGAGTCCCGCAAAGAGGAGTCCCAGTGGAGCGAGAGCAGTGAGGAGCAGGAGTGACACAAGACGCGTGGGAACGCTTACGGCGACCGATGGGCGGCGCTCCGAATGTTTCAAATGGTGTGTAGTTCGCATCATGGAAATCCATCGCAGGCAACGCTGCCTGTTCTAGTTGGATTGTTCCCATGGTTCGCAAAATTATCATTAATATGCTACGAGTTGGAAAAATTATTGAGATTAATTCCCAATGTTGACCCTATTCTCCCTGATTTAGTATGCTCGCATCAACGCAAATCGAAACGTGTGCATAGAACCACCAAACGTCTCTATGGGAAAAAACAAAAGCCCCCCTGCAGCAAAGATGCAGGGGGGCGGTGATTTTCGAGTTTTGATGTGTTACTTCAGACGAAGCTCGACTGCGGTAAACACTCCGTTGACGTATGCCCCTTTGACGGTCACTCGGGATGCTCCCGCAAGTCCGGAGAAGAAGCCTGCACGATTCGTGTCCTTACCACGGTCATCCTCGAACTCTGCACCAGCCGCAACAGTGACATTGATACTGGTAGCGCCAGGCACGAAGCCTTCGTACTCAAAGATCGGGCTGAGCGTGAATGTGCCCAGAGTTGCGTCTATTGTTGTCGCCTTACCCTTGGCTTCGGCTTCGTTCGAATCATCATCGCCATCGGATTCAGATTCGGCTTTCACGAGTGTAGCGGTGATCGTGTTCGTCGCTGCGTTGTAGGTTCCCTTGACTTCTGCAATCGATGCCACACCCAGTGTCGCAAAGTACTCTGCTTCGGTCAAAAGCACACCTCGGTGCGCACGGAAGACGGTTGTGTCTGTCACAACTACATTCACAGTCGACTGTGTTGGAACAAAGTCATCGGATTCTGTGATTGCCACGGTAAACGAGCGTGTTCCCGCTGATGGTGCTGAAACCAGGCCCTTTACTTCCGGGATGCCACGACCATTGTTCTGTCCGCCAGATGACTTGTCTTCAATCTTGATCTTCGTTGCTTTGAGCACACCGGTGACGGTGTCAAAGGTGCCATTGACTTCCACGAACAAGTTGTTTGCAAGCGCCGGGCTAGACTGGCTCTTTTCGAAGAAGACCACGGTTGATGCATCTACAGAGACTTCCGTCTTCCAAGCTCCGTTTGTCAATGTAAAGGACTGTACTGGCGCAGTCCCGGTAAGGCCGGTAATCGTTCCGTGGTAGTCCTCATCATGGTGGCGTGTCTTGTCCGACAGGGTAGTGTCATCACCACGCTTGACCTTAGGTGTGATCTCACCGTTTGCCAGTACAAAGTGCGGCAGATCGAAGTCGACGACCAGCTTACTTGTAACGCCTTCGGCAATCACCGTCGGCGTGTCAAGTGTGCTTGTGTACAGGACATTACCTGCAGCATCACGCGTCAGGGATGCTGCTAACGGCGTCTTGATTCCTGTGGTACTTCCCACTGGGAACCGCGTGATTTCAGGGCCCATTGTGAGGCGAACCTGAGTATAAGTCCCAACAGCGATGGCAACATCTGATAGGAATGCAAATCGTGGTCCAGCATTGTCGTGCAGCAGCTGCAGGTCCATGCTCTTACCGACAGCATCTTCGAACACGGTAACGGCAGCGCCGCTGGCATCCAAGAGCTCGACCTTGTAAATCGTGGCCCAGATCTGCTGGTGATCCTCACGGAAGTCATCCGCTGCAAATGCCTGCAAACGTCCCGTTGCACTGTTTTGAGTAGCGCCCCCCCCACCACCACCACAGCCGGCAATCGACACTACGGTAGCAAGCGCCAGAGCCGCCATCCATCCGAATTGTTTCATCTTAGAATCTCCTTGAACATGCATCCGCTTTTCCGGGACATCAACAAATGCGTGCGCTGTCTGTATAGACATGACTTGTTATACGGATAGTTCCTTGCCTTCCACAACCTGTCACCCATACGGTATTTAGTTGCGTGAGATATATTGCATTCCTCGTTAACTCTGGTTAATCAGACCTGTCCATCAATCCATCCTGTGGCAATTACGGATGCCACCAAGTCGTCATCACCGGCATAGCTCAGAGGCGTACGAACATCACCAACAGGCAGGCCCATCGATGTCAAAATGCGCTTCTGCGTGGGGATCACACCGCCAGTCACAAGCATCCGGATTAGCTGCTGAACATTCCCCGAAAGCTGACGGGCATCGCTAAGGTGACCGGCATCGATAGCCGCTTGAAGCTTGCGGTAGAGCTGGGCGCTATGGTTGTACGTGCTGCCTACATATGCCACTGCGCCCGCAAGCGTCGCTGACAAATAATGCTCATCACATCCCCACGGGAGATCAACGTCCGCCCCAAATTCAATGACCATCCGGGCATACTCAAGTAAGTCAGGCTTGCTGTACTTACATCCCGCGAAGTTTGGAATCTGTGCAGCTTTTTCAACGAAATCCATCATCGAAAAGTCAACCTGCGTTAGCCCAGGGAGATGGTAGTAATACGTCGGAGTGCCGTTAGCGGCGTTTGCAATGGCTGCGAGACTGTCAACGGCGGCATCCACGCCCGCAGGTCTGTGGTAGAAGCACGGAAGCGCCGCAACCGCATCGGATCCCGCAGATGCAGCGTGCTTTGTCAATGCAATCGCATCCCGCTCCGCCGCCGCACCCACATGCGCAATCACATAAAACTCAGCAGGCTTTGCCGCAAGCCATGCATCGAGAACCGCCATCCGCTCGGCGATGGTGAGGGAAAGCCCCTCCCCTGTCGTTCCGCACACAAATGCCCCGGCAACACCATTTCGGACAAGGGCATCGACCTGCTTTGGGATGACCGAGATGTCTACATCCCCTGCATGATCAAACGGCGTATGCGGTGCGGCAAGCAGTCCGCGCAGTCCAAGTTTCATCCTAATAATCCTCACTCAGTCTCAGAAAACATGCACTCAGATCCGGCTACAGGATGGAAACCAGTGTCTGCGCGGATACAAACACACTCCTAGCGGCGCATCGCCTTGAGGCGGGCATCCGTTTCCGACAGCTTCAGCCGAACCGTCATGATGTAGGGCTGCTCGCCTTTGCTCCAGTGGCCGTAGGTCGTCGTGACAATCGTGCCATCTTTTTGCAGCAACACCCCCGGGTAAGCACAGTCACCAGAGTAGGTATTGTCCATTAAGCGGATACGGTACTGGCCTTCTGTGCCATCCAGGATGTCCTGATACGTCCCAACCCATGCCACCCAGTCGCCCGCCGTCTGGCTTTCAAGGGTTGTATCGCGGAATGAAATAAACAAGCGGCCATCCTGTGTATAAACACCCGTATGCCGGTCGCCGGTCAGTGCACCCGGGAGCTCAACAGGGTCG
>JBEDDQ010000328.1:0-6197 GCA_041176185.1 Armatimonadota bacterium
CATTCAATACGCTGCAGCAGTCTGGTCGTGCCTTGGTGATTGCAAGCGACCGTGCGCCGCGTGATTTGCCTGGCATGGATGAGCGTATTCGTACACGGTTGGCTGCAGGGATGGTTGCTCAGGTTTCATCCCCGGAGCTTGAGTTACGCATCGCGATTCTGCAGTCCAAACTCCTGCGTGATCAGGCAGGGCATATGGTGCCATTAAATGTCCTTGAGTACATCGCCCAGTGTGTAACCAGCTCTGTTCGTGCGCTCGAAGGTGCATTGGTTCGCTTGCTTGCGATGGCGGGTGTTTCCGGTGAGCCAATCACGATTGACCTCGCCAAGGATGCGCTGATTGACATTGCCGACAATGCGCCGGTGGCACCGCTTGCGGTTTACGGACACACCATTCGTCCGATTCCTCCGCATAAGTTGGTGGGCATCCTCCAGGATGTCTTGGAAGAGACGTTGCATATTGATCGAGTCGCACTTGTTGGTTCAAGGCGTGACCGTCCGACGGTGCAGGCGCGGCATATCGCGATGTATTTGATGCGTGACATGACGGGTGCAAGCCTTGCGGCGATTGGGGATGTCTTTGGTGGCAAGGATCATACAAGTGTGCGTCATGCGTGTGAGAAGGTTCAGCTTGCGATGAATACGGAGACGGCATACATGCAGCAGGTTCAGCAGCTGCGTAACAAGGTAACGCTGCGCTTGACATCGCAGAGTATGGCGTAGGCCTTTTGAGTGACCACCACATAACCCCGCACCGGTACGCCGGTGTGGGTTTTACTTTTTATGGATGGGTATTACGTTGATGTCTGTTTCGCCTTTGGAATGCGTCATTAAGGTAACGCTGCGCTTGACATCAAAGAGCATGGAGTAAGCCCTTTGGGCGTCCGTCACACAAGCACGCACCGGTACGCCGGTGTGGGTTTTTCTCTTTAGGATGGGCGTTGTAATGACACGTTTATGTGCCGCTAGAGTTGACATCGGAATGCATAGAACAACCCACCAGAGAGGGCGCTAGGTCATCTCATATGGCAACGAAACACCATTCATTCATAGAGTTCCGATCAGAGCAATGAAAGGTCCAGGACGGACACTTCCTAAATGATCCCGTTATGGTTCCACCTATGTTGAACACCTCTAGATGCGACATCGAAAATTGACCCAACGTGTCCCTGTTGCGTGTCGTTTATTGGTAGCATTCAAGGACTAAAGCAAGCACATTCAGCCAAATATTTCTGAATTGAAGCTGCCGTTCTAACTATTTTCCCCGGGATAGAGTGGGGATAACCTGTGGAAAACATCGGTCCAAATGTGTGGATAAATCTCACATCCCAGGAGGCTGTGAATTCACCGTTTATTCATGGCAACGCAATGTTTGTAATCTGACATCAAATGGGGAAATCGGCTCGATTTTATCCACACTGTGAAAATTACCAGTTTGTCGATTTCAGGACGATTTAGATGCAAAAGCTATCGATTAGGGGATATCCAAAGGGAAAATCTGCCCATAACATCCATCTTGATTTAAGCATCAAAAGGTTATCCCCAATGTCCACAGCTCTATTACTTCTTCTACTGTAAATATATACATATATCTCTGTTAGTAATTCGGAATGTGGATGGGTAAAACTCAGGGTGAATTTTCCAAAGAACGATGTTCATTACGTGGGATACACTTACTGCGAGAACCCGAAAAGGTGGATGGATTTTTGGCCAAAGTGACAATCACGATTACGATGAAACCTACATTGCTGGATGCCCAAGGCAGAACAGTGGAAGGTGCACTCAAAGCAATTGGCTACGATGGCGTTGCTGGGGTACGTGTTGGAAAAGTGATTGAGCTTGAGCTTCCTGGATCCGATGTTGCAGCAATCGAAGCAACGGCTGCTGAGATGTGTGATCGCCTCCTCGCCAACCCTGTCCTCGAAGACTACCGTATCTCGGTGGCATTGTAGGTACGCATCCCATGTCAACTCCTACAATCGGCGTTGTTGTTTTTCCTGGCTCGAACTGTGACCGTGATGCGGCTGCAGCTTGGACAGAGCTTGGTTTTGGAAATGTAAAGATGCTCTGGCATCAGGATACAGACCTCACGGGAATCGATGCGATTATCGTCCCTGGTGGTTTTTCCTACGGTGATGCACTGCGTGCTGGTGCGGTAGCGGCGATGTCACCGGTGATGGATGCTGTGGCGGACTTTGCGGCGGAGGGCGGCCCTGTCGCCGGTATCTGCAATGGTTTTCAAATCCTCTGTGAGGCTGGTCTTCTCCCTGGTGCACTTACCCGAAACGCCGGGCTTACGTTCCTCTGCAAACCAACGGTTCTAAAGGTCTGCACGGATGATTCTCCATTCCTCTTCGAATATGAAGTCGGTGGAAATGTCATCATCCCGATTGCACACGGCGAAGGACGCTATGTCTGCAGCCCTGAGACACTCGCAGAGCTCGAGGAAAATGACCTCATCGCCTTCCGCTATGCCGAAAACCCAAATGGATCCCTTGGTGATATCGCCGGGATTATTGGCGGACCGGACCGCAATGTTCTTGGGATGATGCCTCATCCTGAGCGCGCAGTTAGCGAAGCACTTGGAAGTACAGGCGGCATCCCATTTTTTGTCTCCCTCGCCGGAGCCATCCAACAAACTCTTAATGAAGTCACGGTAGGCTAGATAAGCATGTACTCGCATTTCATCGAGCAAATCCCACTCTTTCGCGACCTCACGGAAACGCAACGGAATGCGATTGCCGCGAAGTGCAAGCTGCGCTCGTACGATGACAAGGATGTCATCTTACATAAAGACGCACCTAAGGAAGGCCTTTTCATGCTGGTGCATGGCAAGGTAAAGATTTCCTACTCTGATGATGTCGATGAGACCATCATCGCGGTGCTCAGAGTAGGCGACTTCTTCGGAGAGTTATCTGCAGTCGATGGCGCAGTGGCCAGCGCGGATGTCGTAGCGCTCGACACAACCGATGTGCTTCATCTTAGTGCGGATGACTTTGATGCCATCATGCTAGAGATGCCTGAAATCACGCTGGCGTTGCTCAAGCATGTTTCCAAGCGTCTTCGCCGGGCAACGGAGTGGATCCGGATGTTATCCAGCCAGGATGTCTACGGTCGTATCGCTGGTCAGTTGGTACTCCTTGCGCGCGAACACGGAGAGCAGACATCCGATGGCATCCGTATCCCGCTCCGCCTCACCCAGAACGACCTTGCGGGTCTTGTCGGCGCATCCAGGGAATCCGTTAACAAAGCCGTCGGCTTCTTCAAGACAAAGCAATACATCGCCGTCGATGGCCTCTACCGCATCACGATTCGCGATATGACCGCGCTTGCCAGACGCAGTCAGTAAGTTAGGTTATTTAGACAGGTATAAGAAAAGCCATCCGGATTCCGGATGGCTTTTCTCTTTTCACTCCTCTAGTGAGGGCTCAAGCTACTTCAAATCGAGTGGCTTTTCTTCGCCCTTGATGAGACGGACTATGTTGTCCTTATGACGCACCAGGATGAATATCGCGATGGCGGTGCATAGCAGCTTTTCTGCAAGCGTACGCTCTGGTAGGAACCACACGGCGGCTGCCTGGCCGAGAGCTGCGACCATCGAGCCCACCGAGACACGCTTGCCACTGACAATAAAGGTGAGGATAAACAGCACAAATGTGCCGAGCGCGAGGGGTAAGTCAAGGCCAAACAGTACACCAAGACCCGTCGCAGCACCCTTACCGCCCTTGAAGCGGACCCATGGGGAAAAGATATGCCCAACGATGGCGAGAAGGCCGGCGTAGACAAACCAGGATGGCTCGGTGTTTGCAGCCTTTGCAATCAAAACCGGGACTGCGCCTTTCAGAGCATCCAAGATGAAAACAATGATGCCAGGACCCTTACCCATCGACCGGATTGCATTTGTTGCACCGATGTTACCTGAGCCTGTGGACTGAAGGTCAACTCCGCGGAGCTTTCCCATAAGTACGCCGAACGGGATGCTACCTAAGGCAAACCCAACAACCAGTACCAACCAGGGGGAGATCGACATAGCGCCATTATACGTGGCGGTGCACTGCACCGGGAAACATCGGTGTTCACGTGTCGTTTCATCAGGTTTTTTCGTTGAAACCCGTATTTGTGCGGTCTGGCTGACCCTAATGGTAGTTGCGCACTGCAACCAAGAATTCACATGTATCCACGGAATGTGGGTCACATCCAGAGCGGCATAAGCCGCCATAAGGAACAGATAACCAAATGAATATTGCAAAGAGCGTTAAGCGCGCTTTTACACTTGTGGAAATCATGATCGTCGTATTGATCATCGGTATCCTGCTCGCGGTTGCCGTGCCAAACTTTATGACCGCACGTGAAACATCCCGGGCAAAGTCCTGCTCGGCAAACCTGCATCAAATCGAATCCGCCAAGGAACAGTACGCCATGGACAACCGCCTGGCGGATGGAACAGCTGTTACTGGACTCGACAGTCTGACAGATTACATTAAGAAAACTCCAGAGTGTCCAAGCGGCGGTACGTATACCGTTGGCGCAATTGGGACAGATCCGAGCTGCTCCGAAGGCGGTTCACACACTCTGTAGGTCCGTATAGTTTGTAGATTGATTCATTTCCAAGTGGCCCCTGTTCTAACAGGGGCTGTTTTGGTTTGTGGTGAGTGCATGCCGTAAAAATCTATATGGACCAATCTGTATAACTTGTAACTTGCTTGGGGCACATTTACATCGTTTGTGATGGTCGTTTTGTGTCCGAAACCAAGATTACAGCTCACCCCATTCCCGTTGTATTTGGTATTCTCAATGCATGATTCGAATAGGTGAACGCATCGTCGATCTCTTCCAGCTCCAGCCTGGAACATCCGTTACCGCCCGCGGGTGGGTAAAGACTCTCCGTAACTCAAAGGAAACCGGGTTTATCCAGCTAACGGATGGTTCCTGTTTCAAGGATTTGCAAGTTGTTGTGGATGGCGGTGTCCCAGCTTCCATCGGAACTGGTGCCTGTGTATCTATTAAGGGAGAGCTGGTCGAATCCCCGGGAGCAGGTCAGTCTGTCGAGCTGCGCGCCGATGAAATCGAGCTTGTCGGAGCATCTGAGACGACCACATACCCGATGCAAAAGAAGGGGCACTCCCTCGAATTTTTGCGTGAAAAGGCACACCTCCGCGTTCGTACAAACACGTTTGGATCCGTTTTCCGTGTACGTAACGCCGTCTCATGGGCCATCCACAAGTTCTTTCAGGAGCGCGGCTTCATCAATGTCCATAGCCCACTGATCACCACGAGTGACTGTGAAGGCGCCGGAGCGATGTTTGGTGTTACGACGCTTGACATGCAAAACCTTCCGCGAACCGAGGACAAGTCCGTCGACTTTTCACAAGACTTCTTTGGAAAGCCCGCCCACCTCACCGTTTCTGGTCAGCTTGAAGCAGAAATCTTTGCAACCGCATTTTCGAATGTCTATACATTTGGACCGACATTCCGTGCTGAAAACTCCAACACACCGCGCCACTTGGCTGAGTTTTGGATGGTTGAGCCCGAGATGGCATTCTGCGACCTCGATGGCGACCGCGCACTCGCCGAAGAGTTTCTGCGTTATGTCATTAAGTATGTCCTTGATAACTGTGGTCAGGACCTTGAGTTCTTCAATCAGCGCATCGATAACACCGTCATTGAGACACTTGAACATGTTGCAAATTCGAACTTCGAGCATGTGACCTACACGGATGCCGTAAAGCTTCTGGAATCAGCAAATCGCAGCTGGGAATTCCCAGTGCAATGGGGTGTTGATCTTCAGTCTGAACATGAGCGTTACCTGACCGAGGATGTATTCAAAAAGCCGGTTGTCGTCACGGATTACCCTAAGGAAATCAAAGCGTTTTATATGCGGATGAATGAGGACAACAAGACGGTTCGTGCAATGGATGTCCTCGTTCCACGCATAGGTGAAATCATCGGTGGTTCACAGCGTGAGGAGCGCCATGATGTCCTCGTAGATCGCATCACAAGTAGCGGCTTGCCTCTTCAACCATACTGGTGGTACCTGGAGCTACGTAAGTACGGAACCGTTCCACACGCTGGCTTTGGACTAGGTCTTGAGCGTCTGGTGATGTATGTGACGGGAATGAAGAATATTCGTGATGTGATTCCGTTTCCACGAACGCCAGGTAATGCCGACTTCTAAGTAACAGACACAACGCTAAAAAC
>JBEDDQ010000329.1:0-4972 GCA_041176185.1 Armatimonadota bacterium
GCAGTGCCCATATAAGTAACATTCCACCAACTGCTGCACCATCATTTGTCTTCTGCGCGACAAACCAAGTCAATGCTGTCCAGGTTACAAAGTCCCCGATGGTGGATATGGTCATCCCAAACCAAAGCAAACGGAGCGTGCGGTCACGTAATAACACGCGGGGCCACTGAAGTTCCTGTCGGATAACGCGGTTTGACATGACTTATAGGTTTCCAATGGGATCAAATCGAAGGGCATCCAGAAAGACCATCGTCTTCAGATCCCGATCTGTCATGGCTTTCATGTGACTTCGGACCAGCTGCCACAGCAATGGTTTTAACGATTCATCGACGGAAAACGATGACCAATCTGCCGGTGTAATCAGATCACCGATGGCATGCAAAACAGATTGTAGCGGGCGTGTGAATGCAATTGTTTCTCCACGATAGCCATCCGCACAGCGATGGCAGATTACACCACCGCGATGCGCGGCATAGAACGGCATTCCTGTTGCGCCTGCCAGTGGGTTGTCACAGATACAGCACTCGCGAATTCTAGGCATGTAGCCCGTCAAATGGAGGATGTGCCATTGTGCTGCAAGTACCAGTGATGCTGGGTCTTTGGATGGTGCGAGCAAGTACAGTGTCCTGACAAGAAGCTCGTAGAGTTCGGGCGCAGGATCTTCATCTTCTGTAAGTCGATCGACAAGTTCAAGCAGAAACATCGCGAAACTAATCAGAGTTATATCAGTCTTGATGTTTGGAAACGTCTCAATGGCTTCTGCCTGTGACAGCATGTGAAACGTTGTGCCTTGATGGAGGTGAGCATCCAGAATCACCATCGGTTCGCTGACGCCAGCAAGTTTACTTGATGACTGCCGGGCTCCTCGTGCCGAGACCCGGAGTTTCCCATGGGTATGTGTCAGAACAACACAAAGCTTGTCCTTTTCCCCAAGTGGGTAGCGCTTCAGGATGACGCCACGGGTTGAAAAACTTGCCATTACACCAAAAGGCCGGGGTTCCCCCCGGCCTCTGTCCTAGTACCATCAACCCACATTAGCGAGGAAATGGGAATGCTCCAGCTGGCGCAGCCGGACCAGCCGCTGCAACCTTAGGATCGAGCTGATCATCGATTGCCTTGAGGAGATCATGCAAGTGCGCACGTGTTGCACGGTCAACAGCACGTCCGGCAGCATTCTTTACCTGTCCACGTAGCGTTACCAGCGTCTGACGCGCAAGAGACTTACCATCCCCGGAGCCGCTTAGCTTTGCACCAAAGGTGGTAACGAAACTACGCTGAAGGTTGCGACGATACAGGTCAATGACAGGCTTCGTCGAAACCAATTCACTGAAGATGCCAGCCCGGAGATCATCAAAGAGATTCGCAACGGTATAAGCAGTCTTTGGCGTAAGCGCTTCTTGTTCGGACATACGCTTGAGGCGGCTATCCTGAAGCAACCCGGAGAGGATTCCAGTCTGGCTGGCTAGAACTGCATCGGCAATGCCGGATGGGTTGAACTTGCGTGTGATGTCAGGGCGAACCATGATTGCAGGTGTCTGGAACAGCTGTTCGTTATAGAGGCGAACTGCTGCACGCTGCTTACCAGCTGGAACCGGGGTGTAGTTAACCTGTGAACCCTGCCCGGCATGCTGGTTGTTCTCAATCAATCCACCGACAACAGCCAGAACATGCCGGAGTTCCATAGCACGCTGTCCCATGACAGTGTTGTATGCATCCGCAAGCATTTCGTAATCCTCACCTGGCTTTGTTGCTGCCTTCACGAGGAAGCCCATGACACGATCGATGTTCTTAAGGCCCAATCGGGTCGCTTCAACGGTGTCATCCCCAAGATCTTCACTCTGTCGTGTTGGGTCTTCAGGAGATTGGTTGCCAAAGCGAAGCATCGGATTCTGTGTCTGTCGGTTAGCAATAGCCTTGAGAGCTGGCACTTCATCAGCTGGAGTCTTAGCACCTGGAATCGAACCGTATCCGTACTCGATGGCAAAGTAGTCGTATGGACCGAGCTTAGGAATCAGACGCGCACCATCACCAGGTTGAGACACGTAGTTGAAGCGTCCGTAATCCATGATGGATGACTCATCGCCCCACTTCTCAGTCCATTCCTTGGAACGAAGCTGTTTGATGGAATAGGTTGACGATGCACGCATGTTGTGCGGAAGTCCCAAGGTGTGACCGACCTCGTGTGTTACGACATAGGCCAGCAGGTCACCCTGAAGGTCCTCCGGCAATGGCAACTTTTGTGCGCGAGGATCGTTTGGCGAGACTTGTGCGAAGTACCAGTTGTTGCTGAGCTTCAGAACAGAATGGAAGATCTTTGGTGAACCATTCAGAATTTCGCCGGTGCGTGGATCAGAGATGTGTGGACCATATGCATTTTCAACACCACTTGGCAACCAGCGGATCACCGTATAGCGTACATCATCCTGATCGAATTCTGGATCTTCAGCCTTGGTTGGGATATCGCGGCAGACGATGGCATTCTTGTAGCCAATCTTCTCAAATGCAGCATTCCACTCTTCCACGCCGCGCTTTACATAAGGCTTCCATTTTGCCGGAATTTCAGAGCCGAGGTAGTAAGTGATAGGAGTGACAGGCTCGGAGAGTGCCGCACGTGGATCCTTCTTCTCTAAGCGCCATCGATCCAGGATGGTAATCGTCTTAACGGGAGCTTCCGATGTACCAAATTCGTAGTGGCTGGTGGAGAACCATCCAACACGTGAATCCGCCATGCGAGCCATCATCGGCTTTTCAGGCAGAGCTATAATCGAATGGTGCAGACCAACGGTGATGGCATCGGTGCTGGAGTCACGGGATGGTCCATCGGCTCCACGGCGCCCTAGTGGACCTGCTCCACCCGCACCGGCCACAAATGTAGCCGTGAGTTTAACTTCAATGTTCTTCGGGTAAGACTTTACCGAATCAATAAATGTCCGGCTCGGGTCCATCCGGGATGCACCGACCGAGCTCTTAGCCGAAAACTCAGCCATGTCACCGGTGTAAACATTGGTGACATCGATAACTACAGAGTCCTTGTTACCCGTCGTTTTAATATCAAATGTCGCGATAATCGGCTCGACCTTTGCCATCAGCAATGAGCGCGTCATGTCGCCAGCAGGATCATCTGCGCGGACGGTATACGTTACCGAGCGAAGAAGGATCTTATCACCACGGCGCTCAAAACGAACCACGCGGTCCTGCACCTCGGTCTGTCCAAATCCATAGAATGTTGGGGACTTGTCAAGCGTTGTGACCCAAAGCACTTCGGATCCCAGCTTGTCCGCAGGGATTTCCCAGTAATACTTTTCATCAATCTGATGCGTAATGAACAAGCCATCATCAGACTTGGCATCTTTTGTGATGACATCAGCATATGGCTTCATCTTTGCAGGTGCACCGGCTGGACCGCCAGGAGCGCCTGGCCCCTGCATCCCACCCCGTGGGAACCCTGCGCCTGGACCACCTGGACCACCGGGTCCCTGCGCCGACGCACCAGCCAATATGGCAACACTCAAAACAGCACTAAGTATCAGCTTTCCCTGCACGATGAAACCTCGCTTCATATACATCAACCGTTTCCGGCCGGATTTCCTAGGATACCGTACGCGGTACGAACCTAGTAGGAATTCGTGGTGTTTGCGTCCGCTCCGCCATATTCGGCGAGGAGCGAGACACCACCCGATGTTCCAAGTCGAGTAGCTCCCGCACTTACAAGCTCACCTGCAAAAGAGAGCGTGCGGATGCCACCGGCCGCCTTAATGCTTACAGCATCCGTGACCGACTGTCGCATTAATGCAACATCAAGTACAGTGGCCCCAGTTGGAGCAAACCCTGTGCTGGTCTTAACAAAAGCTGCACCTGCTTCTTCTGCCAGCTTGGATGCCCTTTGCTTTTGCGCATCCGTGAGATAGGCACATTCGATAATCACCTTGACGATTGCACCACCGAGGTTAGCAGCGGCTACAACGCGCTCGATTTCCTCAAAGACGATGAGCTCGGCACCAGATTTCAGCGCACTGACATTGATAACCATATCAACCTCATGTGCTCCATCTGCAACGACTAACGCGGCCTCTACTTCCTTCGCACCCGGGGCAGCAAGACCATGCGGAAAACCGACAACGGTGCAAACTTTCGTTGCGGAATCCGCAAGGATATCGGATGCATCTGCAACCCACGCTGGAAGGATACAGACGGATGCAAACCCATAAGGTAATGCCTGCTCAACAAACTCAATCGTGTCGCGACGCGTTGCATCCGGGCGTAGAAGCGTCTGGTCAATCATCCCGGCAAGGTGCTGACTACTCGAAAATATGCTCATCGCTTTGTTGCCGCCTTCAAAGATGCTACTGTTTCAGCAAGCACATCAAGGCTTTTCGTTTCATGCAGCTGTTGAACAATACGACTTCCGACAACTGCTCCATCTGCAACCTGCGCAACAGCCTGCACGTGCTCGGGTTGACTGATTCCAAAGCCGACACAAACCGGTACACCAGGAATATTCTCGCGGATGGTTTCCACCAAGTCGGCTACGCCGGTGCTGACATTATCGTGCATACCGGTGATACCAGTCCGCGAAACACAATAAATAAACCCACCCGCAAGCGGTTTGACTTTATCCATGCGAACCTGTGTGGATGTCGGCGCGAGGAGGAAGACGGTGTCCAAGCCTGCTGCCGAGCTCGCAGCTTTCCACTCTTCCGCTTCATCCGGTGAGAGATCCGTCAAAATAGTAGCATCCGCACCTGCAGTCGCGGCTGCCTGAGCGAATTCTGTAATCCCATATTGCATCACTGGATTCCATGAACCCATCAGCACAATCGGTACCGATACCCCTGCTTCGCGTGCAGCCTTGACATCGTCAAGTACGGATGGCGGTGTGACGCCAGCCTCGAGCGCACGCATTGAGGATGCTTGGATTACCGGGCCATCTGCAAGTGGATCACTGAACGGAATACCGAGTTCGATAACATCC
>JBEDDQ010000330.1:0-3382 GCA_041176185.1 Armatimonadota bacterium
GTAAGACGTGTGAGCATTGTCTGCACTGCTCTGTAGGGCGGGGGACATGTGGCGTTTGTAAGCCACGCACAAGGCCGGTGGGGCCGGGCAAGCCCGGGCGGTAAGTTGAAATGTTGGAATGCAGGCAACGCCAACTGTTGCCTGCATTCCATGAGGGTTATTGACTAGTCATCATCGCCACAGCAGCCGCAGCGTTTGCGTTGTCGGTCACTTAGCTTGAATGCAACGTTGTCAAATCCCTAGCCACGTTTTTTCGGTGCGCCTTGCTTTACCTGAAGCGCTTTGATTTTCTCGAGACCAGCTTTTGCAGCGGTGTTTTTTCCATCAATATGCCCGGCTTTTGTGTAGCTTTGGCTTGCGTTGTCGATGCGTGTTGCAAGCGGCACGGATGTATCAGCCAGCTGGGCATCCCCGAGCTTGGTCAGTGCGGCTGCAAATGCGATTCGCAGTTTCGGATCACGTGGAGCGCTCCGCGCAGCGCCTTCCGCATCCTGAGCCTTCTTTGTGAGGATCGCGATGCGTGGGGATTGCTTCGCAGTTGTCAGGGACTTTGGCTTTGATGCAGCGCCGGGAGCAACAGCAACACCGGCTTTTTTGGCTTCAGCGGCATCCACGAAGCCTGCAAACGAAAGCTGATGCGACTTATAGTAGTCGCCTCGGTAGTTGCGGCGGGGGGCTTGTGTGTGGCAATAAGTGCAGGCCACGCCTTCCTTCTCTGCAAAGGGTGGCTTAGCGGATGCCGGCAAGGTTAGCCCGACAAGCGCAGCTGCGATGCCGCTATAGAGGCTGAGTTTGTGTTTCATTATCCAGAACTGCTCCAATCGTAATGTCATAAAGAGTTACGTTACAAAGAGTGCTTTATGTTTCTTTTGTCTTACTGGCGTTGTTAGGAAAGCCAGTGTCTCTAAATGCGAACCGGCCGGTGTCCTGCAAGAGGAAACCGGCCGGTTTTACGTTTTTACGTTAGGCTGGGGTTAACCCTTGCCGCCCTTCTTAGCAGGCTTTGCTGGCTTAGCAGGAGCCTTCTTTGCTGGCTTGGTTGGCTTGGTTGGCTTAGCAGGCTTTGCAGGAGCTTCAGGTTTAGCTGGTTCTGCTGGAGCTTCTGGAGCGGTCCAGGACTTTGGCTTGCTGGATGCTTCAGGTCCAACCTCAACACCAGCCTTCTTTGCTTCAGCGGCATCATCGAAGCCGGCAAAGCTCAGGTTGTTGTCATGGTAGAAGTTGCCGCGGTAGTTGCGCTGTGGTGCCTGAGTATGGCAATACTTGCAGCTGACGCCTTCCTTCTCTGCGAATGGTGGCTTTGCAACTGCTGCGGTACCGAGCAGGCTAACGAGTGCTGTTGCCAGCATGATGGTGCGATTTGACTTCATCAACCAATGTCCTCCAAAAACTAGTACGTATACGTACCACAGAATGTGATGTTCACCCTTTGTGAAATGTTGCGGTTTCTTTTCTGTTTTCCAGATTCGCTGTCCGCTGGTGTTGATTATCGGTTTGGGTAGTGGCAGGCGCGAGGGCGAATTGTTCTGCTTTCGCTCATCCGGCGTCAAACCTAACCAATATTGAATCGTGTCGTCTACTATGGATGAGCGTTTGCATGCTCCGTTGCTTTCGGAATCACACGGGCCGCATTATCGTTAACTGTGGCGATAATTTGTGGAGTTGGAATCACTGGCAGGAGAAAATTGTGCCCTTGAGCAAAGTCAATTTCATGGGCAAACGGTAACCCGCTCAGAAAAATCCCTTGAAAACCAAGGGCGAATGCAAGTGCATCTAACGATGAATCTGAGAAGTGGTAGATGACCTCAGGTTCCTGCTTAATCCCGTGGATGCGGCTTGTCGCAAACCATTTGCCACGACGGTCACCTTCTGGCATCGGCTCTGACTTACCAATCTCGATTGTAATCGTCTTTTTGGTACCGTCCGGAAAGGTTCTCGTCATATCGCGTCGACCGATTATTTCGTTCATCTTTAGCCTCGAAGCTCTCTAAAATGGTGGACTTTAAGCCGCGGTTCACTTACCAGATCCATTGCAACAGTAGATTGTTGTCAATCGCCGGGTCATGCTTTGCATGGTGTACCACGGGACCAATAGGAATATATTTAACAAGTCGCGATTGCTCCGTAACGTGATCACCATGCCTATTTGATGGCCGACCTCACATCCCACTCTGATAGCATCCCCGTATGGAAACGCTACGCCGCGGGACCCCCGCAGGATGGAAGTTCAACCCACTCGAGCTCGACAAACTCTTCAATAATCCTGGTCAGCTTCTCTCCGAAACCCGCGACCGGGTCGGCGATCCATTCACCGTCTGGAGCCCCGGCCAAAGCATCACCCTGACCGGCACACCCGCTGGCGCACGCGCCATCTTCAGCGCAAATCCAAAGACCTTTAGCGCATTTGGAAGCGGTGTATTCTCTCCATTTCTTGGAGATGCATCCCTGATCGTCCTTTCGGGTGACCGTCATAGAGAGGAACGCCGCCTCCTGATGCCGCCCCTTCACGGAGACCGGATGCGAATCTACGGAGCAATCATCCAGGATGCCGCACGCACACACCTAAGTACAATCGCAAATGGAGCTGTCTTTTCAGCCCTTACCCTGGCGCAGGCTGTGACATTGGACATCATCATCCGGGCCGTTTTCGGTGTTGAAAATGCCCATGAAGTTGCTGAAGTGCGCGATGCGATTACTGCAAAACTCGAAGCATCCACTCCATGGCTGATGTTCTTTCCAGCGCTGCGTCGTTCGATGTTCGGGGTCGGACCTTGGGATCACTTCCTAAAAGCCGATAAAAATGCACGCAGGCTCCTGCACCGGACAATCGAGGCAAAACGTACATCTACAACCCGGGGTGCAGACATCCTCAGTCTCCTGTTGGATGCACGCCACGAGGATGGCTCCCCGATGCACGATGAGGACATCGTGGATGAGCTCATCACACTGCTGTTCGCCGGCCACGAGACGACGGCGATTACCCTTGCATGGACGATGTACTGGCTGCACGCAAAGCCCGAGCTGCTCGAGAGACTTAGCGCCGAGCTGGCTGCCGCCGGGAAATCGGCATCCACGGATGAAATCGCAAAGCTGCCTTACCTCTCCGCGTTTGTGGATGAAACCTTACGTATTCACCCGGTGGTCCCGCTTGTTCCACGCATCCTTGAACTGGATTTTGAGCTGGGCGGTTGGTTGCTGCCAAAGGGGAGCGCGATTGGCGTCTCAGTGATGCTTCTGCACCAAAACTCTGACATCTATCCAAATCCAACCGAGTTCAGCCCCGAGCGCTTCCTTGGAAAGACATTCTCGCCATTCGAGTACGCGCCATTTGGTGGAGGAGCCCGACGCTGTATCGGTGCCGCCTTTGCGCACTATGAAGCAA
>JBEDDQ010000331.1:0-3828 GCA_041176185.1 Armatimonadota bacterium
GGCAGCGTCCTGTCCTTGGTTGGGCTGTCAACGTAACCTACCTTGACCGCCGCCCGACCATCGACACCGCGACCATCGCCCGCCTGCGTAAGTCCATCGATGTCGATGAAACCGCACTCGATATCGTCCTGGTCGTCGACCGCATCGATGTCGGACTTTGGATGCCACTCCCCCTCGGGAGCACGCTGGTTGGCATCGTCTCGCAGCAGTCCTTTCCATCGGACATCCAAAACCCACTGGATATCCCGTGCGTCTACGTTTCTGAGTTGCCGGATGAAGCCATCGCCGATGGAATGCTTGTCCTCGTCGATCCGCTTCGCCAGCTGGTGCTCGTTGAGCCCACCGCCGATGAGCTTGTCCGTATCCAGTCGACACGGCGGACCCGCTATGCCATCGGGGACGGCCATATCCCCGTCCACACCCGCGGCGGGGTAAGTATTCCTGTTTACGCAGCGATCACCAGTAGCAACGACATCGAAGCGGCTATTTCACAAGGTGCGGATGGACTGGTAATCATCGGGGATGCTGATCACGAACTCTGGGATGCTTGCCTCGCAACCGGAAGCCAGGTCTGGGTAAACGCAGACATCACGACGGCTTTGCAACGCACCGGGACGACAGGCTGGCTGACGGCGCCAAGTGGCATCCAAGGCGGACGTGCCGCATTCCAGACTGCGGTCAGCGATGTCATCCGACAGCAAGGCATTGTCGTTCCGCCTCTTCGAATTGTCGATGTACGTGACGCAGGTGATGTCACTCTGCCAGAGGATGTTGCTGATGTTTTGCTGTGCGCAAACGGGATGCTGCCAGTGGACATTCTCTCTGCTCCTCCGTGCTGGGTGGTTGTCGAGATGCCATCCGATGCGCCATCCGCTGTTGTCGCTGGTGCCGCAGGTCTTGTTGTGCCGGCTGCGGTCGTGGCGGAAACAAAGGAAATTCTCCGTGATGCAGCTGCGCACGAGTAGGTAGACTATAGTTCATGCATATCCTCCTCTTGAACAATGGCGAAGATGAGACATTGGTCCGTCAGCTGCACGATGTGGTTGTCAGCTTTAACGGGATGTATACGCTGGATGTGTACTCCGAACGAGATGTTCCATCGGATGTGCTGGAGCGGACTGAAGTCGTGCTCTGCGCGGCGCTTCCTGCATCGTTACGGGAACAAATGCCCAACCTGAAGCTTGTTCAGTTCTGGTCTGCCGGCGTGGATGGCAAGCTGTATCCAGAGCTCTTTACCAATGCTAATGGCCAAGATGTGATGATCAGCACGGGAAGCGGAATCCATGCGGCATCGTGTTCCGAGCATGTGCTCGCAATGATGCTCTCCTTTGCACGCGGTATTCATTTATCTGTGGATGCACAGCGTGCCGCAAAGTGGAGCCGCCGTGAGCAGGCCGACAAGCTGTTTACGCTTGAAGGCAAAACAGTCGGGATTGTAGGCGCGGGGCAGATTGGACAGGCGATTGCTCGAAGGTGTCAGGCATTTGGGATGCGAACCGTGGGGACCCGGCGGGACCCGGAGAAGCCTACGCCACACTTTGACTATGTTCTCTCGCATCTCCAGTACCACGACCTCATCCTCGCGAGTGACATGATTGTCCTTGCACTCCCGCTGACTCCGCATACCCGCTGGTTGTTTGGTGAAGAGGAAATCGAGATCCTCCGCCCGCCGACGTACGTCTTTAATATTGGCCGTGGTGGGTTATGGGATGAGCGCCACGTCCTTCAGGCAGTCAAGCGTGGGTGGATTGCGGGTGTTGGCGTGGATGTCTTTGTTGATGAGCCACTTCCGCCGGACTCGCCCTGGTGGAGCGCCCCAAATACCATCATCACCCCACACACAGGAGGGGTAAATCCTGATTATTGGGAGCGGTTTGGCGCATTGGTGATGCGTCAGCTAACAGCCATCGCTGAAGGCCGGCCATGTGGAAATCTTGTGGACCGACATCTCGGGTATTAGACCGCGTCCCACATCCGCATATCGCCGTCCTTTTTGCGGCATTCGCCTGCCTGTGATACTTACTGAGTGTGGGATTCGCGTCTGAGCATCCCTCCTAAGGAGTTTCCATTGTCACAGCTGCCACACTTCGGATTGACCGGCCTTGCGGTCATGGGTCAGAACCTCGCGCGAAACGTTGCGCGTAACGGCTTCCCGATTGCCGTCCACAACCGCACTGCGAGCAAAGTGGATGAGTTCCTCGAGGCATATGGCTCCGAAGGCGCTTTTACCGGCGCGCACACGCTGACTGAGTTTGTAGAAAAGCTCGCCGCACCACGCACGATTCTCATCATGGTCAAGGCTGGCGGTCCGGTGGATGCGGTTATCGAGGAGTTGGTTCCTCTCTTGGCTCCTGGCGACACCATCGTGGATGGCGGTAACTCCCACTATGCGGATACCCAGCGGCGCTGTAAGTATCTCGAGGCCAAGGGCCTTAACTTCCTCGGAGTCGGTGTCTCCGGTGGTGAAGAAGGCGCGTTGAACGGCCCATCGATTATGCCTGGCGGTCCACAGGATGCCTATGACCGCATCGCACCCATTCTCACGGCAATCTCCGCCAAGGTGGATGGCGTTGCGTGCAGCGCGTACATCGGTGCAGATGGTGCTGGTCACTATGTCAAAATGGTGCACAACGGCATCGAATACGCTGACATGCAGCTAATCGCCGAAGCGTATGACCTCCTCAAGCATGTTGCAGGTCTTACAAATGAGCAGATCGGTGCAACGTTCACCGAATGGAACAATGGCGACCTCGATTCGTTCCTGATTGACATCACCTGCAAAATCTTCAACACCTTCGATGAAGATGGTGGCTACCTTGTGGACAAAGTCCTGGATAAGGCTGCACAAAAGGGAACTGGCAAGTGGACCAGCCAGTTGGCACTCGACCTTGGTGTGCCGACAACAGCCATCACCGAAGCTGTCTTTGCCCGCTGCCTGTCCTTCCAGAAGGATGAGCGCGTTGCGGCATCCACCCAGCTCCCAGGGCCTGTAACCACCGTTGATGCGGGAGATACCGCACAGCTGGTCAATGACATCCGGGATGCATTGTACGCATCCAAAATCGTGGCTTACGCACAGGGCTTTGTACAGCTGGATGCTGCAGCTGCTGAAAATGGCTGGACGCTTGACCGCGGGTCGATTGCGACGATATGGCGTGGTGGATGTATCATCCGTGCACGCTTCCTCAACCGCATTAAAGAAGCCTATGAAGTCGAGCCTGGTCTTGCAAACCTGATGCTGGATCCTTACTTCAAGGCAGAAATTGGTCGCTGCCAGAGTGGCTGGCGCCGTGTCGTGTCGCTTGCGGCACAGCAGGGAATTCCTGTTCCTGCATTTGGGTCATCCCTTAGCTACTACGATGGCTACCGTCGTGCAACATTGCCAGCAAACCTGATTCAGGCGCAGCGTGACCTCTTCGGTGCGCACACCTATGAGCGAACCGACAAGGAAGGCACTTTCCACTCCAGCTGGGGCTAGGCTTTACAAACGTACGAAAACGCTCGCAGAGCCTGTCTTGGCTACGCGGGCGTTTTTCTTTTTAGAGAGCCTAACGATACTGATAGGAAGAAAACTGCAAATTCACACATAGCATTCAGGCACAGCGTGACCTCTTTGGTGCACATACCTATGAGCGAACCGACAAGGAAGGAACCTTCCACTCCAGCTGGGGCTAGGGTTTACAAACGTACGAAAACGCTCGCATAGCCTGTCTTGGCTACGTGGGCGTTTTTCTTTTTAGAGAGCCTAGAGATACTGATAGGAAGAAAACTAAAAAATCCCACATATCATTCAGGCACAGCGTGACCTCTTTGGTGCACATACCTATG
>JBEDDQ010000332.1:0-4715 GCA_041176185.1 Armatimonadota bacterium
ATCCAGAAGCAGACCGCAGAACGCTTGCCCGTCGCGCCGCATTCGATGTAACAGGACTTCCACCAAGTCCTGTCGATGTGGAAGAGTTTGTCCGTGATCCGCGTCCGGATGCCTACGACCGGTACCTGAACAAGCTGTTTGCATCCCCTAGGTGGGGCGAACATCGGGGGCGCTACTGGCTTGATGCCGCCCGCTATGCAGACACGCACGGAATTCACTTCGACAACTACCGCGAGATTTGGGCCTACCGTGACTGGGTTATCAACGCATTCAACGAGAACATGCCCTTTGACCAGTTCACAGTCGAGCAGCTTGCTGGAGACCTTCTCCCGCGGCCAACTTTGGACCAGCGCGTAGCCACAGGATTTACCCGCTGCAACATCACGACGAACGAAGGCGGCGCAATCGATGAGGAATACCTCGTCTTGTATGCCCGTGACCGGACTGAGACAACCGCTCAGGTTTGGCTTGGATCAACGCTCGGTTGTGCAGTTTGCCATGACCATAAGTTCGATCCGATCACTGCTCGCGACTTCTATTCGATGTCTGCCTTCTTCAACAATACGGTTCAGCGCGCCATGGATGGGAACATCAAAGACACCCCTCCGATTATCTTTGTACCGGCAGCGGCGGACAAGATTCGTTTCGATCAAAATGCGGATGGCCTTATTTCAAGTCGTGCAGTAGTTGATGAGCGAAAGAAGACAGCGAGACCAGAATTCGATACTTGGTTGGCGAAAACACGAAAGAATGGTCTGTCCGTCGCGGAGGTTACACCGGATGGTCAGTTACTTCGAGCACCTCTGGCAACGAAAGGCACTCAGACCGCGACGCTGCCTTCTGGCTTGTCACCACTTACCACGACGGGCACCCCTACGTACACGTCAGGCTATCCTGATGGAGATGCATTTGTCCGCAGTGGTAACCATGCCATCAATCTTGGTAACTCAGGTGACTTCGATGGCACCAAACCGTTCTCGGCAAGTGTATGGGTAAGAATACCGGGCAACGTCGGCGGCGCAGTCATCGCCAAAATGGATGAGGGAGCGGATTTCCGCGGTTGGGACATTTGGCTTGAGGACGGCAAGATTGGTTCCCACCTCATCAACAAGTGGCCGGAGAATGCACTCAAAAGTGTTACGCGCGACAGGCTAACACCAAATGTCTGGCATCACGTGACCGTTACCTATGATGGTAGTCGTAAACCATCAGGCCTTGCGGTCTATGTGGATGGCTCCAAAAAGCAACTGGAGAACTCTGCCAACTCACTGACTGCGAGCATTGCAACATCCGTTCCCTTGATGATCGGTCAACGCAGCCAAGGTGCCGGTGCCGAGGGTGTAGCGATACAGGATGTGCGCCTTTTCAATAAGGTCTTACCTGCACAGACAGTGATGGCGATGGCTTCGTATACGCGTATAAAGTCCATCGCTGCTAAAGAATCTTTGTCCGATAAGGAAACAGATGAGCTATATGCTTGGTGGCTGACAAACATGGATGCTTCCTATCGGCAAGCACTCAGCCGTCTAACAGCGCTCGAAGAGGAAGAAGCCTTCATCAAATCGCGTGGAACAACGACGCTTGTCGCTTCTGAGAAAATATCAGCTCCTGAGGCGTATGTTCTTCATCGTGGCGAGTATGACCAGCGACGTGAAAAGGTATCGCCAGAAACACCTGCATCATTACCACCGATGCCAGCAAATGCTCCTAAAAACCGACTAGGTTTGGCGCAGTGGATATTGATGCCAGAGAATCCACTCCCTACCAGGGTCACGGTAAACCGGTTTTGGCAAGAAGTGTTTGGAAACGGAATCGTCAAATCCAGCGGTGATTTTGGAATTACCGGTGAATTACCAACACATCCTGAGTTACTCGACTGGCTTGCAACTGAATTCCGTCGGAACAATTGGGACATTAAGGCCTTTTTCCGCCTGATGTTGACTTCAGCAACCTATCGGCAGGCATCAACGGTAACACTTGAAAAGAAGCGCTTGGACCCTACGAATAAATGGCTTGCGAGAGGTCCACGATTCCGCATGGATGCAGAGGCGATTCGGGATACAGCTCTCTCCATGAGCGGTCTCCTGTCGTCAAAGATTGGTGGCCCAAGCGTAAAGCCATATCAACCGGATGGTGTTTGGGAAGCGGTGGCGATGCCCGAGTCGAACACGCGCAACTATAAGCGTGACTCCGGAGAGAGCCTGTATCGCAGGTCACTCTATACATTCTGGAAGCGCGCTGCCCCACCTGCAAGCATGGAGATTTTCAACGCTCCAAACCGGGAGACCTGTGTAGTCAAGCGTGAGCGTACGAACACTCCGTTGCAAGCGCTAGTCACCCTAAACGATGTGCAGTTTGTGGAAGCCGCACGTGTTACGGCAAGCAAGTTGATGCGTGAGGTTGGTTCAACAGACAAGCGACTTAACCGCCTGTCGATGGCTGTTCTCAGCCGTCCATGGAAGTCATCCGAAGTAATTGTGTTGACAAGTATTCTCGATGACTTGAAGGTGTACTACAAGAGCCACAAGGCGGATGCTGAAAAGTTGATTGCCTACGGCGAGACACCTGCTCCCCGAGACCTTCCAGTTGAAGATCTTGCAGCGTGGACGATGTTGTGTAACCAGGTTCTGAATCTTGATGAGGTCTTAGTCAAATGAGAGAAGACAACGGTCAGTTTCATCCTCTTTATGAGGAATGGGTTCGCCTTGAGACACGGCGCCAGTTCTTTGCCCGTGGGAAGAACGTACTGGGTCTTGCTGCACTGGCAGAGCTGGGTGTAGCGTCCGCTACGGCAGCGGTTGCGCCTCCGAAGGCTATCGGTGTCCCAGGAGCTCTGCCAAAGCTGCACTTTGCTCCTAAGGCGAAGCGCGTTATTTACCTCCACATGGTGGGTGGACCTCCACAAATGGATCTCTTCGATTACAAACCGAAGATGAACGATTGGTATGACAAGGATCTTCCGGAGAGCATCCGTAATGGTCAACGTCTGACGACGATGACCAGCGGCCAGAACCGCTTCCCGATTGCTCCGACTAAGTTTGCCTTTAAGCAGCATGGTAAGAGTGGTATGTGGGTCTCCGAGCTCCTTCCAAACTTGGCGAAGTGCGTTGACGATATGTGTTTCATTCGTTCGATGAATACTGAGGCCATCAATCATGAGCCGGCAATTACGTACATGCAAACAGGTAACCAGCTCACTGGGCGCCCCTGTCTCGGCGCGTGGGCAAGCTATGGTCTAGGTTCGATGAACCGTGACCTGCCATCGTTTGTCGTGCTGGTTGCACAGCCAACCGATACATCTCAGATTCAGGCCATTTCTGCACGCCTTTGGCAATCTGGCTATCTGCCAGGTGAACACGCCGGCGTATCTTTCCGCTCAAGTGGCGATCCAATTCTTTACATCAATAATCCGCCCGGAGTTGATAAAAAAGTTCGGCGCACGACGCTTGATGGCGTCAAAGCTATAAATCAACTGACACATCAGGCCGTTGGGGATGATGAAACCCATACCCGCATTCAGCAATACGAGCTTGCGTTCCGGATGCAGTCAAGTGTTCCCGAGCTGACGGACCTGTCCAAGGAACCAGCATCTACATTTGAACTTTATGGTGATCAAGCGAGAAAGCCTGGGTCTTTTGCAAACACGGTCCTCATGGCGCGCAGGATGATGGAGCGCGGAGTCCGCTTTGTTCAGGTTTATCTAAACAACTGGGATACACACTCAAATGTGGCTGGCCGCCTGCCAAGCCAATGTATGGATATCGACCGTGCATGCTACGGCCTTATCAATGACCTGAAATCCAAGGGGATGTTTGAGGATACGTTGATTATTTGGGGTGGTGAGTTTGGTAGGACGATTTATTCACAAGGTGGTCTCGCCCGCGATAACTATGGACGCGACCATCATCCACGCTGCTTCACGATGTGGATGGCTGGTGGTGGATCAAAGCCTGGCCAGATCTTTGGTGAAACGGATGACTTCTCTTACAACATTGTCAAGGATCCGGTTCACATTCATGATTTTCACGCAACAGTGATGAAGCTGCTTGGTATTGACCATGAGAAGTTTGTGTACAAGTACCAAGGGCTGGATCAACGCCTGACAGGTGTTGAGCCGGCAAAGGTGATTAAGGACCTGATGGCCTAATCGAAAAGGAGTTTATGATGATTGAAGTGATTGCGGTTTGTGCTGCCATGGCAGCCATTTCCATCAACAATGTAAACGCACAGACACAAGTTCCACTTGTGGCCGTTGCACCAGTAAGTGCGGCGCCAGCGGGAGCGAAGGTTCTCTTTGGTGGTCGTCAGGCAGATGTTGCTGCCAACTGGTACAAGCGTCGTACAACGAATGCTCCTGGCTGGACTGTTGGTAATGAGTCCCAGCTTGTTCCATCCGATAAGTCGGACATCACGACCCGTGATGAGTTTGGCGATTGTTACCTCCATGTTGAGTTCAAGACTCCCGCAACAGGTCACGGAAATGCAGGCGTGGCGCTGCAGGGCCGCTATGAAGTGCAAATCCATAATATGGAAGGTGAAAAGCTTAACGATACAAATCTCGGCGCCTTCTACTCACAGAAGCCAGCCCGGGTAAATGCAGCTAAGAAGGCTGGAGAATGGCAGACATACGACATCGTGTTCCGTGCTCCACGCTTTGATGCTGCGGGTAAGGAAATCGAAAAGCCACGTGCTACGGTTATCCTAAACGGAATCGT
>JBEDDQ010000333.1:0-2915 GCA_041176185.1 Armatimonadota bacterium
GGCAGATGGCGATTGAGCCTTTGTAGTCTGCATTGGCATCCGTGACCGTGGCACGGTGAATCTTGGCGGTTACAAAGAGGCGTTGACGCATTGGTGTTGTACTCCCAGTGTCTTTAGATTATTTGAGGTTTTGCTGGATATTCTCGCCAAAGGTGTCCAGTTGTTCCTGAATCGCGGTGCAGGCTTCATCGGTTGAACACGTGGAGTGCATGCGGATGATAACCGTTGGAGATCCACCAAGAACTTGCCTGATTCCTTTGAGAATGCGGCTTGGCAGATTACGGACACGCCCCATCTTCGACATCGTCTCGATATGCCCACTCTGCTCCTGTTCCCAGTAATCCATGACAATCCGTCGCTCAGGTGACGCTACGCTGCGGAACAGCATCCGGCGAACTTTTGCACTCCCCTTGGATGGCAGCTGCCCTACATACGTAAAGTCTCCCTGTGCCATACAGACAGTCGGGTCATGATACGCATCGAGGTGTGCTCCAGACACAATTGTCAGGGCGACTTCTGGAGCATTTGGTTGCTTGTAAATGTAGATGTTGCCCTTTGGGTTACCAATCATCTCCCGGTACTTGATGCCAAATGGGACTTCTGTAGCCCGATACCTGGCGATCACGAGAGGCGGAATCGGCATCCAGTTGGACTGTGCCCGCACCTGCTTAGCCTGTGATGTTGCGACAGCGAAAATGATTGCCATCACTGGGATAGCTGCGATCAAGATGCCATCGTTGACACCAGCCTTAGTCCGCGGCCGGTAAAGCCTTCGCATTGATGCAATCCCCATCAGGATTCCAAGGACCACTCCGAGCGTGGCTTCCGCTACGAGGAGAAGCTTGATTGTGGATGGCGTTGCAGAGATCTTTAGCATCCCATGCCAGCCCGCAAGGAGTGATTCCGGTAGTGGGATACACAAGAGGACCATCACGAGAGAAATAGGGAAGAGTCGCTTGCCATGGAGGTGTCCGGATGAACGGGCTGCCAATACGAGAATAAGCGTCAACGCGGAGAAGGTGACAGTAGGGGCGTGGCCGATGGTTCCAAGAATAAGAACTATGCTTCCGATCGCAAAGCCCAGCCATGAACGGAGGGTAACTTTGTCCTGCAGACGTGGCGGCATCAGAAGGCAGGTGAAGACACTGCTAACCAATGCACCAAAAGAGAGAATTTGCCAAGGAGCCGCTACAGATGCTGACATCCAGTATCCACGAGGCAGATCCATTATCAGCGAGATTGGCCGGTCGATGGCATCCCGAGGAGTATTGAAGAGCCATGGTGTGTCGATACGCAGGAGGAGAAGCGTGAGCGCAATCACACCAATTCTGAGACCAATGTGGAGGATCTTTTGTCCGAGTGAGAGGCTTTCGTAGCCATGAAGCGTTTCAGGGGTTTGCTTTGGAGCAACGAAGAACTCATCTTCATCGTCCAAAGGCCGGTGCAGGTAGTCATCGTAGCCACCCATACTGACAGCCTTTAACTGTTCCATCGCCTGCTTTGCCAGGAGGCGCTCCCGGATCACGAACAGAGTAATCAGTGCTGCGGTAAGGAGGCCACCGAAGATCAGGATGTCTTTGGTGGCGATTCGTGTTCCGCCTTCGACAGGCGGCACATAGGGAAGAACTTTTCCAACAAATGTATGGCGCTCATCACCGATTTTTGAGTCGAGTGTTGCTACTCCAGCTTCAACCGTCATGTCCCATCTGGTCGCAGTTGCGTTTGAAAGACGATCCATGACGAGAGAAATGCCCGAGCGCCCCTTTGCCGTGGGGGAGAGGTCAAGAAGTGCGGGTACCTTTTCTTTTGAAAGAGCATAGAGGCTCATCGCACTGAACAAGCGCGTCGCCTCAAGACTGCCATCCATGAAGTTGATCTCTGCCGAATAAACCGCGAGTGCACCACCAGGCTTCTGCTCTGCCATCAGGGTCAAAACAACCGTGAGCGGAAAGGTTTGTTTGCCACCCGTCGAGGAAACGCCATCAAACTTGATTGCATATGCCTTTAAGGGCTCGGCAGCCGAGCGTAATGGGAGAAGTGTAATAAATGCTGTGAAGATCAGCAGCAAGACGCGGGAAAAGCAGATGTTTTTCAATTCAGAGTAATCGTACCAATGTTAGGGGCGATTGCTGGCAGAATGATGTGTCTTTCACAGACTATTGGCAATTTTCAGAACCGTACAACGTACTATAATGAAAGGTGTGCAATTTCATATGATTAACATTGCAAACATGTCACAGACATGACATTATGCCCCTAAGCAAAATTATGGGGTTTGCGGCTTGGATAGCACTAAAAGCACTTGGCCACTGACATCTATGTCTTGACTCAAGCGCTCTACCGGACTCGTTTCCGGAAACATGCAATTCTGAAAGCCGTCTACACCAATACTTACGGTTCGTATCTAACACTTGTTCCCGCGTGCCGTAACTTTTTTGCTGATGTCAAAAGCGTCGGGTTAGGGGCGCCCAAAACACTTTAATTTAGTATTGCTTGGAACCGTCCGCGGATTGTTAAGAGTTATCGGAAAAATCCCGGACAACCTCAAAGATTTAGGTTCGGAGGTAGCTATGCAGTCATCATTCAGCAATGCGCGTTCACGCAACGCCTTTACGCTCATCGAGCTTCTCGTCGTTATCGCAATCATCGCGATTCTCGCAGCAATCCTCTTCCCTGTGTTCGCACAGGCACGTGCTGCTGCACGTCAGGCATCCTGTCTGTCCAACGTCAAGCAGGTTGCACTTGCATCCATGATGTATGCGCAGGACTACGATGAGACCCTGCCACGTATGGATAACAACGGTTCCTGTGGCTACGGTCAAAATCCATGTCAGACTCCTGACTGGGCAGACATGACTCTTGCACCAGGTGCTGATGCCAACGCACAGATTGCCAACTCCCTCGTTGGTTACTTC
>JBEDDQ010000334.1:0-2835 GCA_041176185.1 Armatimonadota bacterium
CCCCAAACCTGGAGCAATCTCGACCATGAACGGTGCGGCTGACTGTGCAGCATCGAGGGCTTCTCTTGCAGCGGTTGTCCGCTTAGCCGCTGCCGCAACCAACGGGCTTCGGGCGATGCCACGTGCAATAACATCGGACATCGAGAGCGTCTCGCTATGCGCTGAACCTATGAATGTAATAAGGCTCAAGAATGGGATTAGGTGGTGTTTCATTGCAGTATTGGGTCGATTCCTGATGCGCTAGTGGTAAGCAATTAGCTCGGCTACATGGACAATGATAGGTTTAGAGATGACGAGTGTTATTACACTGACAACCCATATGGCTGCGATGTGTTTTATTGAGAGCGTTTCTGCTAACGATGAGTGTGTCTGGTTGAGGAGTGCGGAAATGCGGACTTCAACATCCGATTTTTCAGCGTGAAATGCGGTGCCAAAAGGAAGACGGTTAGCTGCTGACAGCTCTGCCATCGTCAGCAGTGCATCGGCAACCACATGTCTTGCGGAAACCGTTTCGGCTGCAAGCGCATCGCAGTCATATTCTGCGGCAAGTTTCCACGTTTCTAGGCGGCTCTTTGACCAAGGCACGAATTGAATGTTGTAGATGAGCTGAAGCACCAATGACCAGAGTCCATCCCGTTTTCTGACATGTCCAGATTCATGCGCAAGAATTGCCGAAATGTGCTGGGTTGTCAATTGCTGAAGCATCCCTTCTGAGAGATAAACTTCCGGCTTTACGAATCCTGCTGTGAAGCAGTAGAGGGCACTGGTAGGAAGCAACCGGACGGGGTATCCGCTGACGAACTTTACCGGGTGGTCACTTCGGGTCAGTATAGATGTTGCTGCGACTGTACGTGAGATGGAAAAGATTGCGTAGAGCAAGCGTGCGATTACCAAAAATATCAGACAGCTGTCAAACATGTGAAGGATGCTGTGAATACGTTGGTTGTGGGCCACATGCTGCATCAATGTGTGAATTGGAAAGTGTAGTTGTGCCGGTAGCTGTACCAGTGGAAGTGATATTGCCAGAAGCCCGGCGGCTGGCGGATAAAGTGCCAGCATTAGGGCGATTGGACGTGTCACAAATCCCCGTTTCGCGTGCCAAAGGTGAATTATTTGGGCCAGAGCCCCAGCCGCAATGGATGTGAGGCACATAACTGTTGCGTAAGAAATAGCAACGCAGAGATCAACCATGCGTTGTCTCGTTAGATGATTCGGCGTACTGAGCAATCGCTGCCCGAAGTCGCTCAGCCGTTTTATCTGACAGGACTTCGCCAGGAGCATGAAGAAAAGCAGCAACTGCATTTGGAAACTGGGTTACCAGGCGCTCAAGCATTTGATTGACGATTTTTTGTTGAAGGCCAGCTTCAGAAAGTATTGCCTCGTAGCGGTAGGCCTTACCATCCCGGACTCGTTGAAGGATTCCCTTTTCGGTAAGGCGCTCAACGGTGGTCTTTATCGTTGTGTAGGCGACATTTTCAAGGGACAGCTTGATTTCCGTGACAGACACTGCTGTACTTTGATTCCAAACAACCTTCATGACAGCTTCTTCCAGATCACCCAGAGGACTACCAACTCCAGTTCGGTGTGGAAGAAAGCGATTATGGTGCCCTGCTTGCATGTTGGACATGACCTGAATGTACAGCATTGTTGGGATTAAGTGCTACTGTCAGTAGCAGATTGAATTTTGTGAGAGCCAAGTGCTTGCAGGAATCATTCGGACCCTATACTGCTAGCCAGACATCCATGCAGACTGCCACACGTATCATCCTGATTGAGCCGCGGGATCCGCGGAATGTGGGGATGGTGGCGCGGGCGATGGCAAATTTTGGCTTTTCGGACCTTGCGCTGGTCGCACCGCCGGCGTGGGATGCCGAACAGGCACGTGTCACTGCACGGAATGCAAGCGGGATCATCGATGCTGTACGCATTTATGAGACCCTCACGGATGCCGCAGTGGACACTCAGGTGCTGTGCGGTTTTGCCCTGCGCGATAACATCCCTGCCGCGCGCCAGTGCGATCTGATTCAGCTCACCGGGCATCGCCAGGCGGCACCTGATGTACGCTTCTCCCTCATCTATGGGCCGGAAGCGGATGACCTTCGCCATGAGCATCTCGACCTCTGCCGCTGGGTCGTGCGCATCCCGACGCATAGCGCGTACCCCAGCTTCAACCTCGCCCAAAGCGTGCTGGTGACGCTGTATGAGCTGACGCGCGGCGCGGGGGAGCTGACACAACAGGTTGCAGCTGTGGATGCCCGTAGCGCTGAGCTGCCATCCGCCGGTGAACTGGACCAGCTGGACCGCATCCTCTCTGATGTGATGTCGCTCTCGGGCTTCACCCGCGCCGGGATGCCGCCGGCTGCGGCAAGACGCATCCACGCGCTGCTACGCCGTGCGGACCTGGACCAAAGCGAGCTCGCGGCCCTGATGGCGATGTTTGGAAAAGTCAGGACATCGCTGGCGCGTGCGGCCAATGACGAATTGAAGGGCTGACCTGTGCGGGCGGACACGGAGGTCCGCCCCTACGCGGAGGATTTGGATCGTGTGGCCAGATTTAGGACTGATCTCCCGTTCTGCGTAGGGGAGGGCTGCCACGCCCTCCCGTGGAAACGATTGTCGATTGGCATCATCGAATGCACAAATGATTGATGTGCCAGGCACAAAAAAACGACGCATGCCTTGCATCGTCGTTTCGCGTTTACCAGCAGTGTTTTATCGGCTGATGTTATTAGATTACCAAATTGGGTTAATTTTCGCATTCGGAATGGGATTGCAATTTATCGGCGAGCCGCACAGTGAGGCATCATCGGCGTGCAAAATGGCAAATCATGATAC
>JBEDDQ010000335.1:0-2524 GCA_041176185.1 Armatimonadota bacterium
ATTCCTACCCCTGCTCACCCGGTGACTACGGCGGACCGCGTGCAACTCCCTGCGTTGTCGGTGGCGTTGTCTACTCCGTCAGCCGTGAAGGCGTAGTTTACGCCTTGACCGCAGACACTGGAAAAGTTGTCTGGCAACGTGCGGTCGCAGCGGAAACCCGATGCCCACTCCCAACCTGGGGCTTTGCTGGCTCGACGCTGGTGGATGGCAACCGTGTCTACGTAAACATCGGAGTTACCGGCGCCGCACTCGACCGCGCAACAGGAAAGATTGTTTGGTCAAGCGGTGGCGGCCCAACCGGCTACGCCACACCGGTAAAGACGACTATCGGTGGCAAAACCATTCTTGCAATTTTCTCCGGCAAAGAACTCGTAGGTGTTGACCCTCAGACCGGGCGAAAGGTTTGGTCATTTCCATGGCAAACCTCCTACGATGTCAATGCAGCCGACCCGATTTTTATTGGTGATGATGTGTTTATCGCATCCAATTACGGAAAGGGCGGAGCCCGCGTTAGTTTGGCCGGCGGTACACCAAAGCAGCTGTGGGAAACCCGCACAATGCGGAATCACTTCAACACCTGCATCCTGAGTAGCGGACACCTGTTTGGCAACGATGAGAACACGCTTCGTTGTCTGGATGCACGCTCTGGGGCCGAAAAGTGGGCATTGCGCGGCATTGGTAAGGGCGGCTTGATGATGGCGGATGGCCTCCTCATCGTGTTGACCGAGCGTGGTGAGCTTATTCTCATCGATGCTGACCCAATCAAACTGACCGAGCGCTCCCGTAGCTCCATTTTGAGTGGCACCTGCTGGAGCCATCCAACACTTGCAGGTGGATGTTTGTATGCTCGTAGCCACGAAGGCACGGCGGTCTGCGTAGACCTCAAGCGGGCGTAGTTAGGAATGAAGGAAATGCGAAATCTCACTGGAACCCTGGTGGCCGCGGCTCTGATGATGTCATCTGCGGCATTTGCGGATGTCGATGGCTGGTTGAACTGGCGCGGGCCGGAAGGCATTGGCGTCAGTCGTGAAAAAGGACTTCCTGAAAAGCTAGCTCTTGGAACGCCCGTCCACCGCTGGACCATCCCTATCGCTGGTGGCGGCACACCCGTCGTCGCAGGAAACAAAGTCTATGGCTTTGGTTACCGCGGTACCGGTCCTGATCTTCAAGAAGTGCTTTTTTGCGCTAATGCCGAAACCGGCAAAGTGCTCTGGGAACACGGCTTCAATGACTTCCTCTCGGACATCACCTACGACCGCTACACCATCGGTAGCCCAACCGTGGATGCCGAAACAGGGAATGTCTATGTGATGACATCCGCGGGAGAGTTTGTCTCCTACACAGCCGAAGGCAAGCTCGTCTTCCGTATCCCGATGATGGAAGCATTCGGACGCCTTACATTCACCAATGGACGCACAGGTGCTCCTACGATTGAGAAGGACTTGGTCATAATCCGTGGTGTCACCAGCAACTGGGGTGCGGATGGCCCAGCCATGGACCGCCTCTATGCCTTTGATAAAAAGACGGGTGAAATCGTTTGGAGCGCAAGTCCAGGCAAGGCGCCTAAGGACAACACATTTGGACGACCGATTTTCGGATGGCTGAACGGCAAGCGCGTGCTGTACACGGGATCCGGCGATGGCTCCTTGGTCTGCGTAAATGCCCGCACCGGACAATCGATTTGGCGTCTCCCTGTCAGCGCTGGTGGAATGAACGCCACCGTTGTGCTACATAAAGGAAAAGTCATTGGTATCCACGGGGATGAAAACCTTGACTCATCCGAAAAAGGTCGCATGGTTGCGGTCAAAGTCGATGCCAAAGTAACTCCCGTCGAAGGCGAGCCACCAGCGCTTGACAAGACTGCGGAGGTCTGGCGTAACAAGCTGACGGCTGTATCATCAACTCCCGTTCTTGTCGGAGACACGCTTTACCAGACAAATGCGACAGGACAGTTGGTCGCGGTTAATGCGAATACAGGTGCGATCATTTGGACGCTGAAGCTCGCACCCGATCAGCTTCATGCATCGCCAACGTATGCAGATGGCAAGCTCTACATCCCATTCCAAAATGGCATGCTCTACGTCATCAAACCTACCCCAACCAAAGGCATTATTCTTTCCAAAACCCAGCTCGCAGGGCGTGGAATTGGTGCGCCTGCGGTCTGGAATGGCCGTGTATACGTCTTCACAACCGGCTTGTACTGCTTTGGTAATTCGGTTGTCCCAAAGACCCAGACAGCTGGACTGCCAAAGGATGTCGCAAAGTATCCAGCACCTGGGCCTGCCGCGAGCCTTCAGGTGATCCCGAATGAGCTGCTGCTCCGGTCCGGTGACAAAGCGAAGGTTCGTATTCGTAGCGTTGATGCAAATGGACTTCCGGTAAAGGAACTCCCGGTCACCGATGCCACATTCGCATCGTTTGTACCGCCAACGGCCAAAGTCAAGTCGACGCTCGATGGTGCGTTTGACAAAAACGGTGTGTTTACGGCAGGAGCCCCAAGTGCGGGAGCCTACAAGGCAACGAT
>JBEDDQ010000336.1:0-3264 GCA_041176185.1 Armatimonadota bacterium
GGCAGATACGTTAGTCCTGTCGGTAACGGGCGGTCGAAGGCTTCTTGAAACGATGTACCAGTGGTCACTTGGCTTTTTTGCCATGGTGACAACTTGGCATCTGATAGCAGGCTGCTCAAGGCTGCGACGATGGATGAGGCTTCGGTTCGAATGGCCTTTTGGACTGCTGTGTCAAGCTTGGACTGCAATGACTTATGTTGGGCATCCAAGCGGCCAATTTTTTCCATCTCTGCTGACGTACCGTACGTGACCGTCGGTTCCGCAATCCGATACTGACCACCTCCGGGAGGAACACCAGTCTCAGGCACGTTGTTGAACAGCGCCATAAAGCTGTAGTAGTCTTTTTGTGTAAACGGATCATACTTGTGGTCATGGCACTGGGCACACGCGAGAGAGATACCGAGGAAGGTTGTTGCGGTCGTGTTGACCCGGTCGAAGAGGTTGACGTTACGTTGCTCTTCAGGGATGGCACCGCCCTCACCATTGAGGAGGTGGTTACGGTTGAATCCGGTGGCGACTCGCTGGGCATCTGTGGCACCAGGGAGTAAGTCCCCGGCGAGCTGCTCAGTTGCAAACTGGTCAAACGGGATATTTGCGTTTAGTGCATCTACAACCCAGTCACGCCAAACGTATTGGTAGGTATCGCCATCCTGCTGAAAACCGTTTGAATCGGCATAGCGGGCGGCATCCAACCACGGAAGCGCCATCCGCTCTCCATAATGCGGACTCGCCAGGAGACGGTCGACAACTTTTTCGTATGCGTTTGGTGAGCGATCGTTAATATAGTCATCGACTTCTGCCTGCGTTGGTGGGAGGCCAATTAGGTCGAGGGTAACTCTGCGGATTTGTGTCCTTTTGTCGGCGAGAGGGCTGATTGGCAGTCCTGCTTTACGTACTCTGGCCTGAACAAAGGAGTCGATGGGGTTCAGTTTTTGTGATGTCAGTGACGACGGTGAAGACGACACCCGTGGACGCTGCGGGGTGACCCATGCCCAGTGAGTCTTGGATTTCAGCGTGCCACTGAGTTCCGCTCCCGACTCAATCCACTTTTGGATGACTTTTTGTTCCACGGATGACAAAGGCTTATCGCCAAGGGGCATCGATGGCTCTGAACCGGATGCTTGCAGTCTCGTAAATAGCTTACTTTCCGCAAGCTTACCTGGGACTATCGCTGCGCCAGACTTTCCACCGCGTTTGCGGCCAGCAATGGTCGCTAGGTCCAGGCTTCCCGATGGCGCCTTTTCTGTATGACACCTCACACAGCGCTGCTCAAGGATTCTCCGCGCATCGTTATCGGTGGTCGCATCACGGGATGATGCATTTGCAGCAATCAGGGCTGTGCTGAGGAGGGAGAATAAAACGGTTACGGCATGGACTCGCATATAGTTCATTGTTCACTGGAATACGATTGAATTCCTAGTGGTGATCGTGTCACGATGAAATATCCGTAGAAGTCGCAGGCGATTCAAGGAGCACCTTGAGCCAGATAGAGATCCGGAAGCGCCCACGAGGCAATAACGGCTATTCAGGGTGTCCACTTGGAGACAGTGGCAAACGAACATGGGTGTCACGACTTGGTGACCGGCTTGTTTTGCTTCGACGGTCAAAGCGGACCAAGAAGTTGACTTGAACGAGTGGACGGTACAGGATTCGAACCTGTGACCCCCGCCGTGTGAAGGCGATGCTCTACCACTGAGCCAACCGTCCAGAGCCCCTAAGTTATCACAGGTAAACCCGGTAAACAAATCCATACCCCATCTGTGTGAGCACCCACCAGACAGATGCAATTCATGCAGGTAGACTAGCGGTATGGCTACTGTTTTTGACCTCCGGCCGCAAATGCGCCGTGACAATGTCGTTCTCTATCATGACATCGTGTGCCCATGGTGCTATGTTGGGCTTTTTCAGGCAGCTCGCCTCGAAGAACAGTTCGGTATCGAAATAACGTGGCTTGGAGCAGAGCTCTTCCCACCAGACCTCGATGGCCCTCCATCGAATCCGGGACCTCGACCGGCGATTGTGCGGGATCCTAACAAGCCTAACCGCTTCGATGACTTTGCAGCTGCAGAGGGCGTTGCGATGTCCGATGTTCGCCCAGGATTTGTTCGCTCACACCGTGCGCTACTCGCGCTCGAATACGCTAAAACCCTCGGACACAGACCTTTCAATGAACTGAACACGGCTATCTACAAAGCCTATTGGGAGCAATATGCGGACATTGAAAGCATCGATGTTCTCCGCGGGATTGCAAATAGCGTTGGAATCGATGCAAACGCTATGACGGCATCGGTGGAAAATGAAGTCTATGCCGATCAAATTCTCCCATTTGATGATGGCGCATATGGAGCGGGCGTTCGTAACGTACCTACCTTTATCTTTGGTGCAAACGAAGTTCTGGCTGAGGCCAACTACGATGACCTTGCACGCGCACTGGAACGCTTTCTGGGACGCGTCGGCCGCCTGCGGGAAGGAACGCTCTGATGCGTTTCGCTCGTGCGGCACAAACGGGAAACGTTTTGTGGCAGCTCGAAGATGGCCGTTTCTCTGATCTGACGGTCGCTTTTGGATCGCTTGCTCCCAAGTCTGTTTTTGATGCAATCTGTGATGAAGACTTGCACACGCGGCTTCCATGGCTACCGCTCCGCGAGGACTACTGTCTCCCGTCATCAACGCCACTTGGATGCCCTCTGCCATCACCAAAGCGGATTCTTGCTATTGGCCGCAATTATGCAGACCATGCCAAAGAACTCGGCAACGCTGTCCCCGACGAACCCGTGGTCTTCCAAAAGGCAAATAGTAGTATCGTCGGCCCGGGGATGCCAATTGTGCTTCCTGAGGGTATCGGCCAGGTAGACCACGAGGGCGAGCTTCTGGTTGTGATAGGCAAGGGAGGCCGGAATATCTCTCTTGATGATGCAATGGCTCACGTTGCCGGGTATTCCATCATCAATGATGTCACAGCGAGGGCTAAGTCCAAAGCCCTGCAAGCCAAGGGATATCCGTGGTTCCTTGCGAAGTGTCGGGATACTTTTGGCCCAATAGGTCCCGTTGTTGCCACAGCATCAAGTTTGGAGGGGCATTTTCCGCTAACCATCGATGTCACCGTTAATGGACTCCTGCGACAGCAGGGATCCACAGAGCAGATGATCCACGATGTAGCCGCTCTGATACATTTTTTGAGCACAGTTACCGAGCTGCTGCCGGGAGACTGCATCGCGACCGGCACACCAAGTGGCGTTGGACCACTTGTTGCTGGAGATAGCG
>JBEDDQ010000337.1:0-6291 GCA_041176185.1 Armatimonadota bacterium
AACCAGTCATGTCGAGTGGAATCAACCGCACGAAGGCAACCTCTTTGAGTTCCTGTATCGCCGGAGGAGTATCCAGTGGCAACACCAACCGGCCAGCTGATCGAGCAGCTAGGACTGCACCGTGCTGCGCTAAATGTCGTCACGGAAGTAACAAACTCAGATGGTTCCCTTTCGGCATCCCTGCACTCTGTCACAGCTGGTAAAAGCAGGATCGCATTGTTTGTGGATCCAAATCTGATTGCCACGTCCTACGTGCGCGAGGCTGTAGATGCCATCACTAGCGGGTGCCTTGTTGGTGTCTTTACGGCGATTCATGAGAATCCTTGTGAAACGGATGTTGTTTCGGCAGCCGCATTTCTAAAGCCCCTTCTTGCAGACTGCGTCGTCGCGATCGGCGGTGGAAGCACCATTGACACCGCCAAAATGGGACTTCTCCTTGCATTTGGCGGAGGTGCGCCGAAGGACTGGTGGCCTGTTCACAGGCATGACCCGGTGGATGCCCCGGAGCTCTTCGTCTACCCGACAACGGCCGGAACAGGTTCGGAAGTTCAGAGTCATGCCCTCGTAAGCGATGACGCCACGCACAGAAAGATGGCCATCGGACACGCAAGGTTAGCTCCAACACAAGCCATTTTGGATGTTTCGTTGTTGGAATCTTGTCCCCGGCGTGTGATGGTCCTCGCCGGGATAGATGCTCTGAGCCATGCACTCGAGGCTGCTGTCACACGGACAGCAACGCTCGAAAGCACGGCGGCGGCAATCGATGCGGCAGCGATGCTATGGCCGGCACTGAATGCGCTTTCACAGACCGATGTCATCACGAAGGACGCAGCAAAACAGCTTCATGCGGGCGCCACGCTAGCCGGGATGGCGATAGAGGCAAGTATGCTCGGATCCGCACATGGATGCGGAAACCCGCTGACTGCGCGCTATGGAATCGTGCATGGCCAGGCGGTTTCCGTTATGCTCTCTGGGGTTATTGCGCTCAATGAACGTGATGCTAGCTCGGCAAACACCTACCGTTCCATCGAACAGCGCTGTGGAATTGCACATGGATCACTAGCGACTGCGGTAAAGGACCTGGTTCAGCGCCTTGGGTTGGACACCACCTTGTCAGCGCTTGGCATCACCGAACCGCCCATTGAGACGCTTGCTGCGCTCGCGATGGAGCAGTGGACGTGTGGTCATAACCCGGTCCCGATGACACAGCAGCTCTGTATTGACCTCTATCGTGCGGTCGTGTGAGTGTGGATATGTGGCGCTAGTTTCGTAGGGTAAAGTCCGTGCTATGATGCCCTAGTGATTTGGATTTTAGGATATCGATGATGATGTTTTTCCGTACACCTAACCGCAACAAGATGGCCTTGACCTCGCTTCAGACGACAAAGGGAAATGACTGGTCGAACTGGCGCGGACCACTACATAACGGGACAACGGTCGCAACCAATCTCCCTACAAAGTTTACAAACATCGAGTGGTCAACCGACCTGATGGGCCCATCTCATGCAACCCCTATCGTGCACGGTAAGTACGTCTTTACGACCGTTGCAAATGTCAAACAAGGTGCGCTTCAGGTTGTCGCCCTTGATCGCAAGACAGGCAAAGTGCTCTGGGCAGACAATCTTGGCACGGGACATCGGTCAGGAAATGAAGGCTCGGTTACGCAGCTGGATGAGCGAAGCATCTATGCTGCGCCATCCCCGACCACCGATGGCAAACACGTCTGGTTCTTTTTTGGAAATGGCGACCTCGGATGCTACAGCGTGGATGGCAAAAAGATTTGGTCGCGGAATATTCAAAAGGATACGCATGACTTCAACTTCATGTGGACGTTCAGCTCCAGTCCTCTCCTCTACAAAGGCATCCTCTATCTTCAAATCCTGCAACGTGACAAGATTGTGGGGCGGCGTGGCAAGGATGGCGGTGAGTCTTATTTGCTCGCGATGAACCCAAAGACGGGACAGGACCTCTGGAAAGCATCGCGTCCGAGTGAGGCATCCAATGAGAGTCGTGAGTCCTACGGCACCCCGATGCCTTACACAAGTGGTGGTCGGGACCAGCTGTTGGTCGCCGGTGGTGACTACCTAAGTGGCCACGACCCCAAGAATGGCAAAGAGTTGTGGCGCTGGGGTACGTGGAACCCGGGACACCGTGAGCTTTGGTGGCGGCTGGTGCCAAGTCCTGTCGCCGGTGATGGCGTTGTCCTTGTGTGCGGTCCGAAAAAGTCACCCGTCTTTGCGTGCCCTACAGATAAGCAAGGCGATATCAGCGCGAGTGGATTGTTATGGAAGTCAGATGATCGCTCAAATGTGACATCGGATGTTGCCACTCCTGCATTCCACGATGGTAAATTCTTCGTCGTCTCGGATGTCCGCAAGTCGGTTTCCTGTGTTGAGGCTAAGACCGGCAAAATCGTGTGGTCGACGGACACGCCTGGTTTCAATATGTGCTGGGGTTCTCCAACGATTGCGGATGGCAAGCTTTACACCACAAATGTAGGCGGAACTGTCCTCGTATACGACATTGTGACCGGTAAGCTCCTTGCGGAAAACCGCGTGGATGAAGAAGGTTCTGAAGTGCGTTCGAGCGTCGCAATTGCGGGGAACCAGCTATTCATCAGGACAAGTAAACGCATGATGTGTATCGCATCTCCAACCCGAAAGTAATTATGCAGACAGTCCGAGCCTCTTCCGCCCTCTCCCGTCGTGTTGTGGATGGTCCTTTGGCAACGCGTTTTAAGCTGCGTTGGAAATTTAAGACGGGCAATGCAGTTACGGGGCAGCCAACGGTAGCTGGTAACCGAATCCTCTTCGGCAGTGAGGACAAGAATGTCTACTGCCTGGATGTAAACACGGGAAAACGCCTTTGGGGATGTGCAACAAAGGGGCCGGTGGAAGCATCGCCCAGGATTATCGATGACCTTGCGGTTATTGGCTCATCGGATGGGCGGCTTTATGGCATCCATATCCCAACAGGTGCGCCACGATGGGCTTATCGCACAGAAGACAAGATTCTCGGAAGCGCAAATGTCATCTCCAGCCCGGATGGCCGACGTCAGTGGGCGATGGTTGGCAGCTACGACAACCGGGTGCACTGCGTTGATATCCGTAGTGGCCGCGGGGTTTGGACCTATGAAACCGATAACTACGTAAACGGGATGCCCGTTGTTTCGGGAACGGCTGCAATCTTTGGTGGCTGTGATGGCATCCTTCACGTCATCGATATCGCCACCGGCAAGAAACGATCGCAGATAGATATCGGCGACTATATTGCCGGAACTGCTACAGTTGATGGAGATCGCGCTTACCTTGGTCACTACGGAAATGCCGTTATTTGCGTGGACATCAAGACCAGCAAGATCATATGGACCTTTCGCGACAAGGGCTTCCCCTACTTCGCCAGCCCGGCCATTGACCAGGGCTACGTTGTCATCGGCGGGCGAGACCGCCAGGTGCACTGCTTGGAGCAGTCAACGGGAAAGCAGAAGTGGGTCTACAAAACGCGTGGAAAAGTGGATGCCAGCGCTACGATTTGCGACAACAAAGTGGTCGTTGGCTCTGAGGATGGCACACTGATTATTCTCGACTTTGTGACGGGAAAGCTAATTTGGAAGTACACCATCGGTCGCGCCGTGATGTGCAGTCCCCTCATCCATGAAGGGCGTATCTATGTCGGATCGGATGATGGCTATCTCTACGCCTTTGAACCAGCATAGAGACAGCCACACATCTAAGAGTGATTGCTAAGCAGGGATTTCCCAGAGGTTCAGCTGTTCAGCACCCTTTACCAGCACTTGGTTGCCAAACACTGCTGGACTCGCCCACACTTGGCTATCGGCCACTTGGTGAACCGCGACCACATCGAGGCCCGCGGCAGTTGGCTTATAGACATGCATCATGCCATCGGCACTGAATGCAGCTACATACTGCCCCATGGCGTATAGCGTTACATTTTCGCCCTTGTTTCCGTCGCACATCCAGATAACCTTACCGGTGGCTTTTTCCAACACGGTTACCTGCCCACGGCGCTTCTCATTGACAGCAATAATTCGGTCTCCCACGAGGATTGGGCTGGATGTTGACATCGTGACATCACGGGTTTCCCAGACCTTTTCGGTGACCATTTTGCCACCGGCAGACTTGATTCGAATCGCAAACGTTGGGCGCTGATTGGCTCCGCAAACAATCATGTCATCCACAACCAGCGGTGTGATGGAGTTGTGGTTGAACATGTTTTGGCGGTTTTGGATGGTCCAGAGCTGCTTACCATCAACAGGTGAGAAGCCACACCACATATTGTGCGTTGCCGTGACAATCTGTGGCTGGCCATTTACACGAACCATCACAGGGCTTGTATAAGCTGGACCTTCGGTTTGACAATTCCAGACATCCTTGCCGGTTTCACGGTCTACCGCAAGAAACGCACCGGTGGCTTCATGCCCAATGTGGACGTAGAGCTTTTTGCCATCGAGCAGCGGTGACAGGGATGCACCGCACACTGGCATCGGAACGCGGAAGCGCTTGCTTGGATCGACGCGCCAAACTATCTTGCCAGATGTAGCATCAAAGCAGGTCATCGTGCCGTTCACACCCGTTGTGTACAGCTTGCCTTGAACAAACATTGGTGTACTACGCGGAGACTTACCCAGTCGACGCGCTGGGAAAATCACAGAGTCATAGGGAGCAGCGACTTTGTCGGTCCAAAGCACTTTACCCGTCGCGAGGGCCATCGCCTGAACCCACTCCTCTTCACCATGCCGGGTGATGGTAAAGACTTTGCCCGCAGCAATAATCGGGGATGAATGCGCTTCTCCGACATTTACGGACCACTTCTTAATCAGGCTCTTCGGCCAGACAGCCGGAGCTTTGAATCCCACACAGTGGCCATCCCGCAGCGGACCTCGCCATTGGCTCCAATCTGCTGGTGCATTGACACCAGGTCCCGCTGTCGTTGTCTTCATCCGATGGGTCATTGTGACGTTCTCCCGGTTTTACTAATCACAACAACAGCGCTAGCGGTGCGTTAGTTCCAAGGATGTTTACGCAATCGTAGGGGCACATGGTCGAAGTAAATCACTCAGATGCAAGCGCCGATGTAAGTGACTGATGTTTTAGCAGCTGCCGCACCGTCGATCGAACAACGAACAGAATGATTCCTCCGACCGAAATCACGACAATTGCAGACAGCATGACGACTTGAATCGGTTGAGCGGCCAGCGTATCGACGGAGGCCCAGAGAGCTGAAAGCAACCCGATGAGTAAGCCGGCGAGTCCTCCAAAGGCATGCTCGGTCGCACGGATTTGCTGAACCACATCGATAGGAATTCCTAGAGACTGCAAAACAGCCGTTTCTTTGGTTGTGGCAAGCAGCTGCCTCCGGACGATAATCGCGGTGCCAGCAAGTCCCATCAAGAGCCCGAGACCACCGAGAGCTGCAAACACACTCAGATAGGTGTTCTCAACACTGGCATACTCAGCCATCCGGTCTGTTGTACGGGTAAGGCTGAGACCAAATGGCTCACCAGCATCGGTTAAGGCAGTTCCAACTTCACTCTCAGGAGCTCCCTTGGCCTCGATGAGAAACAACCGGTATCCGGAACGCTGTGGGAACAGCTGGACAAATCGGGCTTCATCCATAATGACAGCGCCTTGTAAGACGGTACGCTTAAGCATCCCTACAATGCGGCAGCGCACGGGCTGACCCTGGTCGCCAAGCAGTGTCAGCGACTTGCCAACTGCTGACTGTAACGACCACATGATCGTGTTTTCATCTGCGATCACAGGAATCTCACCGCCAGGAAGGTCTTCCTTCAGCTTCGTCCACAGACCGCCCGGTGTACTTCCAGCAAATGGGAAGCGCTTTTCAGCCGCGAGACGAGCAGCATCCAAGCCGATGATCTGCGGCTGAGTTGGCTTGTTGAGGTTTAGACAGGATGCATCATCGCCCTCTCGGACGCGAATCGGAAAGCTCGAAAATGCATCCGTTGCCATTGACAACGCCAACCTGTCGGCTTCTGTTTTGCTCTCAAGTGCCCCATAAAGCGGCAGGGCACTGCTCGCAATAAAGGTGTAGCCACCTGTACCCGATGCCCGATCGGTCGTGACCTTTGGCGGGAGCTGTTTATTAGCCCCTACCGCAATGATTAGGAACGTAGCAAGGCCGACGACACTCATGCTTGTAAACAACGCATTGAGATTACTGGTCAGGCGGCGCATCGAAAACATCCGGACGGTACTCTGCCAGTCAGCTCGTGAAATGCGGTTTGTCCACAACCTAAAGATGCCCAGGAGG
>JBEDDQ010000338.1:0-2979 GCA_041176185.1 Armatimonadota bacterium
GCATCGTTGCGATAGGGAAGCGAATCAAACATCCCTGTCGTGCCTTGCGAACGGCCATCACAGGGGTCGCTGACAAAGCCCGCAAATGGGGTGGTGCCTTGCTCGCGGAAGCGTATCGCAGCAGCTCGTACCTGGAGGCCGACTTCCCAGTGACCGGAGTGGTAGCCAAGGGCGATAGGCTTGCCATCATGGTCACGCAGCCCGCCGAGAGTCGAGAGGATGAGATATTCATCCTGCGTTACCGCGCTCGGCTCCCAGCCCATGCCGACGTTTTGTGTGAGGCCAAACAGGTCACCGCTCGGCCGGTGGAGCAGCATGTCCTCCGTGAGGGGGAGAGCGCCTGCGGGGCCATCCGCCGTGGTCGCGACATCGAAGAGAGGGTTGTGCTCAGCCATGCCATCAGTGTAACAAATCAATGGATGCAAAACGCGTGTAACGAAGATTGCGATGTTGGCTCAGGACGTTCCATAACCGTGCTTCGTGCAGACATCCTCAGCATCGTTCCTCCACGTTGGCGTGTTTTCTGTTATGGTGGCATTGGTAGATGGTGATTCTCCGAATCGTGTCGTTGAGCAAAAGAGGGGACAATATGTCGAAGCGGCTAGATGACTATCCACATTTGAAGGCTTACATTGATGCTCTTTGCACGCTTCCTGGCGGGACGTTTCAAATGGGGAGCTCAACTGGAAGGCCTACTGAGCAGCCTGTGCATTCCGTGACGCTGTCACCGTTTCGGATGGGAGCGACTCCCGTAACGGTCGGCACATGGAGAGAGTTTGCCCGTGAGCTTGGTCCCGTGATTCCTGCTATTCCGGCTCCAGGTCCGGAAGAAGTACCCAATCCATGGGATCCAGAGGCGACAGAACCGATCAAACTGATCTACCCACCCGGAGCAAACGACCCGGATGTCATCAAAATGTGGAATGACTACGCATCGATGTTCATCATGGAGATGTCTGACGCCCCGCAGTGGGGCTGGATTGACAATCATCCAATCGTGGGCATTTCCTGGAATCGCGTCATGGGCTTGGATTGTAAGTTTGGATTCTGCGAGTGGGCGAGTGAGATTGCCGGCTTCGCAGTGACCATCCCGACGGAAGCGCAGTGGGAGTATGCAGCCCGTGCTGGAACGGAGACAGCGTATCCCTGGGGGGATGAATATGATTCGTCTCTTGCATGGACATCAGGGAAGCGCTTCGCGGATGCCCGTCAAACACAAGCCGTTGACCGCACATCCAACATCTACAAAAATGCTTTTGGTTTGACGGACATGGGGGGCAATGTCTGGCAGTGGTGCTCGGATTGGTACGGTCCGTATACAGCTGAGCATCAAAATGACCCAACTGGGCCATACGTATCGGCGAATGGAACCAAGGTGATACGCGGTGCATCGTGGGTTACGAATGACCCCGATTATTTAAGATGTTCGTATCGGGCATGCATTGCACCGAATGTCACGGATGAAGGCGTTGGCTTCCGGCTGGTTGCTGGGGTGTAAATACGGAAATCCACATGGCGATTTCGAACGTGCAAAGGCAAAGTCAGCGGACATATATGAGTGAAGACGAGTTTGTAGCGATCACACTAATGAACCACTTGGATGAAATCCTTGAAACAAAGCACATCACGGCTGAATGACAGCTCGTAGTTTTATTCTTCAAAAGTCCATTGTTGCGACTGGCATCACACGGTTGTAGTCTGAATTTATGATGGAAGAGCAAACACAAAAGCCTGTCTCGAAACCGGTTGACGATGTTTTGGCATCCCTTCGTCTGAAACTTTTCGATTGGCCACTACTGGTTACCATCACCATTTCAGCAGTGTTTTTAGTGTTTGGACGCTCCGATGGTCCCTATCGCATCGGTTCGCCAACTTTCTATGCAAATCAATTTGGTCCTGTGACACTATTTGCACTCGCCATTTTTAGTGGAGTTCGTTGGTTACGTCGCCACACCTATACAGACAGGCTGTTGGTAACAGACTGGTCCAAACGTGCAATCCTTCGACGATTCGTTGACCTGCCCGGTGTTGCCGTCATCGGATATTGTGTCTTTCTTGTCTTGATGGTTGTCTTCATGATTTTCGGAATCGTAGAAGATTAGTCAATTAGCTCTTGCTTCCATCGGCTTATTGTCTCCCGAAACGCTTTCTGTCAACGTACCCCAGTGGTGCCTTTTTCCCCGCCACACGACATCAACATGCGAAAGGCATCTACTTTCCAGTCCGAATTCGAGAGCGTAGCTTCCTTGCTATAATCCAGCCATGCACCGACGAAACGTTCTCTTGGGCTCTCTTGGATGTCTGTTGCCATCATCCAATCCTGCAGGCGCACAACAGAATTCCAATGCCAGCGCTCGCCTCAAGAATTACCCGGCTTTGCGAAGGTATTTGGCATCGCTCAAGAGCATCCCCAAGGGCACGTTTCAGCTTGGCAGTACATCCGGATCATCGGACCAACGCCTGAAAAACACGGTACGGCTGTCTGCATTTCGCATGGGAGCGACGCCGGTAACGGTTGCCGTTTGGAAGGAATACTGCGCGGCGACGGGGACACCACTTCCCGATGCGCCTCCGTGGGGCTTACTGGATGACCATCCGGTTGTTTATGTCTCATGGAATGACATCATGGGTACGGATGGTAAAGGTGGTTTTTGTGCCTGGGCGAGTGATATGGCAGGCTTTCGCTTGACGCTCCCAACGGACGCGCAGTTTGAGTACGCTGCTCGCGGTGGTCGGGATGGTAACGAGTTTCCCTGGGGCAACATCTTTGATCGACGCAAGGTTTGGTGTTCGTTGAAAGCATTAGGGGATGCCGGCAAGACGGCGCCAGTCGTTCGCACATCAAAGATATTCCGAAACGCGTATGGACTAACAGACATGTCTGGCAATGTGTATCAATGGTGCTCTGATTTGTACGCACCGGATACAAGTGATGCACAGGCCGATCGAACTCGGTCGGTGTCAGGATCCAGTAATAAA
>JBEDDQ010000339.1:0-5143 GCA_041176185.1 Armatimonadota bacterium
GATGGTGCTGGAGCAACACTCCTCTATGCGCGTGGCGGCGACCGTCGGACGCTTGCTGTTGCGACTAGTCCTGATAGTGCCTACGAGCTCGATGCAAATGCACAGCTGAACCCGACTGCGGAGGGGGCCCTCGCAAGCTTTGTACAGCAAGCGGTCCCGGTAAAAGACATTGCGAATACAGGCGTTCTCATCACCAATGACCATGCCGTTCGCTATGTCTCCGATGATGGCCGGCGCTGGGTCATCCCCGTTCAAGATCCCGCAACGCCCCACTACGGCAGGCTTTGTCGTGAGGTCTGCACCGAGCGTGACCTCCTCCATATCTGCGGAACATTCATTGAGTTACCCGCCGAAAATGCCGGTGGCATCACCCATGCCCGAGCAATCGCATCGCATCCATTTGTGATCCACGACTATGCCAGCTACCGGGGGATGCTAGTCCTCACGGCAGCAAAGGGCGCAAAGCCTGGGGAGCATATTGTGACATCCAAGGATGGCGCCGCTGCTGTATGGCTTGGCGTTGTGGATGACATCTGGAAGCTTGGTCGCCCGGCTGGCCGAGCGCAAATCGGGCTCACCGTCCGCAATGCTGGGATGTGGACCAGCGATCCGGTGCTGGCAAATGGCTTTGGAGATGTTTTCATCACCTGCCGGGTTTCCGGTGGCGTTGGAGGCGTCGTGTTTGTCGATGCCGATATTTCCGGTGATGGCACATGGGTCGGTATCAGCCGTATTCAGGTTCCGCCGAGTGGCCGGGGGCACGCGGAAATCGACAAGCGCCTTCATCCGTATTGGCTTCGCATTCGGACGGCTCCGGGCCCGGATGTCATCGCGGACTTCACATTCCACTAACACGCGTACCAGACACTGCAAATGGTAGACTTTCACGTCCAAAAGACACGTTTTAAGGAGTAAGCACCTATGTCAGGGCATAGTAAATGGCACAATATCCGCCTGCGTAAAGGCAAGCAGGATGCAGTTCGCGGCAAGCTGTTCACACGTATCGCGAAAGAAATCATCATTGCGGCACAGTCCGGCGGTGGTAGCCCGGATACAAATGTCCGCCTGCGTATGGCGATTCAGACAGCCCGCCAGAACTCGATGCCATCCGACAACATCAAGCGTGCTATCCAACGTGGAACCGGCGAACTTGGCGGTGCTAACCTGGTAGAAATGGTCTTCGAAGGCTATGGACAGGGCGGTGTTGCAATCCTCGTTGAGTGCCTCTCCGATAACCATAACCGTACCTACCCGGATGTCCGAGCGATTTTCGGCAAGGGTGGCGGCCGCATGGGTGAAACCGGATCGGTCAGCTATATGTTTGCGCAAAAGGGCATGATACTGATCGAGCCCGGCGTGACGACGGAAGATGCCCTGATGGAAGTCGCGATCGATGCTGGTGCGGAAGATGTTCAGCCAACGGAAGATGGCGGATTTGAAGTAACCACAGCTTTTGGTGACTTTGCTGCGGTGCGGGATGCCCTCGATGCCGCAGGTATCAAATACGACAGCGCGGAAATTACACGTATCCCGGCAACTACCGTACAGCTGCCGCCTGATGAAGAACAGCAGTTCTTAAAGCTCATTGATAAGCTTGAAGAATACGATGATGTGCAGAATGTCCACCACAACTGCGAGCTGTCAGAAGCCGCCATGGATGGCTAGGATTTAGGTATCACCGCTCATAGTCCGGCTCGTTTGAGCCGGATTTTTGTTTTTTTCGTCACGCGTGTATGATGAATCATGGTCCCAAACCGATTCGCGATGTTGCTTGCTGCCATCGCCGTGTCCGCAAGCGCTGCGGTAGCAAAACCCACGCTCACCATCATCCCCCAGCGGGTTGTCTACAGCTCCCTGCTGCAGCATGTGGATGTCCGCGTACAAATCCCGACAAATGAACCCCCATTTACCGGCTACGTAACGGTTTGCGACACCTATAACTTCGCGGTGGGCAACCGATTTGGCACGGCCGTCAGCATCAATCCGGGTGAAAGTCGTGTAGTACGTATCGAGATTCCCGGACCGCGCTTCAACACGCCAAACTACCTTGTTGAGCTTTCTGCTAACCGGGATCTGAGCAAACCCGTGGCCTCTACATGGTCAAAAGCGGATGCAACATTTGAGCTGAATGGCCTTGTGGTGGTGGTTATTGGGGGTAGTGAGGCAGAACGCGATGCACTCGCAACCCGGATGCGAAACCTTCCGATACCCTTGAATTACATTGCTTACAGCAACGTCTCAACGTATGAGCCGGTTGTAAAGCCATCCAAGACACAACCTGGATCTCCAGCCCCGAGCATGGCGGGTGCTCGACCTGTAAACCGCGCCCGTATCCTCGTGCCGCGGTCGGGTCAGGATGTCAATGACTGGGCATCGTGGAAATTTGGAGATGCCCTTGCAGTCGTCGTGCTTCCTGGACCTGTGTCACCGGATGTCCGTGAGGCGCTTCAGTGTTATGCAGACTTTGGTGGGGTTGTTGTAGATTCTGCACGTCTCGGTCTGCGCAATGCGCACGAGACAGTTTTGACTGCGGAAAGCCCATCCGCTGCAGCGCGAATTGCATTCAATATGGATGACTTGGCACGGCGCCATGTCGCGGCTCAAAGCACGATTGCATTCATGAATGCGGATATCTCTGACAGGGATATGAGGAATGCCCCGGAGCTGAAAAGTCCATCCATCCCGCTGATTTTTCTACTGCTGGCGGTCTACACACTGGGTGCGATTCCTCTGCTTTACATCGTCCTAAAGCGTTCAGGAAAACGTGAACTGGCATGGGTCGCGCTTCCGGGTGTGGCGGCTGGTTTCACGGGCATTTTTGGGATTATGGGTGCGATGAACCGTCCGACGACCCCATTCGCCCAGCACCGCGAGCTGATCGCCGGCACGATGAACTCACCATACTTCCGCTCACTGGAGACATTTAGCATCTACAATGGTGTGGAAAAGCAGGTGCTTTTGGATGTGCCATCCCGTGGCGCGACGCTGATTGGGAATGGCTCAATCACTTCAAACGGCCGGGTGAGTGGGTTTCTGAGTGTCCCTCAGTGGGCGATGGCAACGACGAATGTTGAATCCCCAACATATGACCTTGGCGGCAGTGTGAACCTATCCCGTTTACCAAATGGCGATTTCACGGTCACCAACAACACAAACTTTACGCTGGCCGGCGCATCCCTTGGTCGTAAGCTTCAGAACAACATCCCTCTAGGGGCGGTTTTGAACCCGGGTCAATCAGTCAATGTTGCCCGAAGAGAGCTGGAAGGGCCGGGCGAGCCTGGACAGCCATCCTTCGATGTCGGCTGGGGCTACACGCTCAACGACCAGATTGAGAATGGCTTTTCCGATGAGTCCGCGGTTTTGAAAGGTTCGGACTATTACTTTAAAGCCAGGATTGTGGATGTCCCTAACGCCATCAAGCTGGACAATAAACCTCTTAAAATTGTCCGTTCACAGAGGATGTTGTTTATACGGTGTTCAGAATCGGCGATTAGTAATTAGTTTTCCACCAGAAACTCACTGAGTCCCAATCCCAAATCCGCCCGTGGAATCGCGTATATAAAAGCCGCAACGATCGAACGGCACAGCGGCCCTCTCCTACGCGGAGATTTTGTATCAGTCACCAATTTGGAAGATAATTTTTAAAGTGTCCGCACGACCGTTAGCAACGCGTTGCATCATCAACAAAGCCAACCGACGTATCGAGCGAAGCGGCGTATTCGGTGGAGGCAGGAGGCATAAACGACCGGGAGATGTTGCATACCAGATACGAGACAAAAGGATGTATTCCCGCGATTGCGGGAACCAAGCGCCCGGTGGGGGTTGGTGATCAACCCGGTCGTCTTGGTGATGGCCGGAACCGGATACGCCGCGTAAGCACGTCATCCGAAGCCAAACTATAAATCCGCCATCATCTGGCGGACTCGGCGGTCCGCCCCTACACAGAGCATTTTTATCGAGTCCACAAGGAGAGGCGGGTTGCCACACCCGCCCGTGGAATCGCAATCAAACAGCCAGTGCATCAGGCGGAGCGGGGTGTCCATCGGAAGCCGGAAACACCTTAGCCCGGGACAACCGCATAATTATGGGAGTGAACTCCAAACGGGCGACCATGGTGGAGGCTGGAGATGGATACCACGAGCAACCAAATGGGTAAGCCATACGCTAAACAATTTCCCATAACTACCAGAGCGCACAGCGGCCCTCCTCAAGATAAAAACCTGTAATTCCCTACAAACAAAATCCAATCATCATGAAGTTGCCACGCACATCCACAGTGATAGAATCTCAAGGCTCCGAGGGTTCCTGACATCTCGCCAAGGGACACGAAGCCTAAGGCTCGTGCCGCAGCGCGGCGGCCGATGTTGGTGACTGGAACTAATGCGCATCGTAATTATCGGCTGTGGACGCGTCGGCTCAACCGTAGCTCGCCTCCTTAGCGCAACCCACGACGTAACCATCGTCGACCGCACCTCTGATTCGTTCCGAAGGCTTGGCACATCGTTTAAGGGCAAGCGCCTTGTCGGTCCTGCGACCGACATGGATGTCCTGCGTAAGGCAGGTGTCGAAGGCGCCGATGTGTTTATAGCCGTCACAGATGGCGATAACCGCAACATTATGGCAAGTCAAATGGCTAAGCGTGTCTTCAATGTGCCGACGGTCCTGACCCGCATCTATGATCCCGTCCGCGCATCCGTGTTCCAAAAACATGGCATCCACGTGCTCTGCACAACATCGATGGCTGCTGGCTTCTTCCGCGACATCATCGAAGGCAATGCCTGCGACACGTTCTCCGAGCAGCTGCAGGCCTATCTCGATGCATCAGTGCAGAAAGCCTAAGAGGATACGGACATGAATATCATCGTTGTTGGTGGCGGAAATGTCGGCTACTACCTCGTAAAGGACCTCAAGGCTGCCGGGCATAGCGTGATTCTTATGGAAAAGGATCGCCAGCGGGCTGCGCGCCTCTACGAAGACCTTGGGGATCTCGTTCGCCAAGGGGATGGCTGTGAGTCCCGGACGATGCAGGATTTAGGCATCGGGCAGTGCGACCTCGTAGTTGCGGCAACAGGCGAGGATGAAGACAACCTCATCGTGTGCCAAATGGCCCGGGAGTGCTTCGGCGTCAAGCGGACGATTGCAC
>JBEDDQ010000340.1:0-4689 GCA_041176185.1 Armatimonadota bacterium
CAGCGGCACGGCACGCCGCGGCTTGCACATTCGCGACCCAAGGACATCAAGGCCCGTCATCCATGCTCCACTGGTCAGTGTCGTTGCACAATCGGCACAGCTCGCAGATATTCTTTCGACAGCATGCTCTGTTTTGACGATTCAGGAAAGTCTCGCACTTATCGCATCCACGCCTGATTCGGAAGTGATCATCGTGGATGCGCATGGACATCATTTCAAATCATCCGGCTGGTCACAGCTGGAACAGCAGGCACGAACCGCCTGTTAGGAGAAGAACCAATGTGGTTTCAATCATCCAAGAAGTGGGACAGTACTTTTGAGCTTGCGATTACATTTGAAGTGATCGCCCCGGCGGGCGGGCGCTATCGCCGGCCATACGTCGCAGTATTTATCGAAGACCAAAAGGGCAAGCCTGTCCGTACGGTAGAGCTCTGGTATCAACGTGGCCGTGGTGCCCGCTGGCTACGCGATCTCCGAAACTGGTACCGTGGCGAAGTTGACCGGATGAACCGTGAAGGCGGAGATTTGGCATCCACGATGTCTGGCCCGACGCGGCAGCCGGGCGTCTACACAGTCATTTGGGATGGCAAAAACGATGCAGGCAAAGCCGTAGATCAGGGAACATTCTCTGTCTGTCTTGAAATCGCACGTGAGCATGGAACCTACCAGTTGATGCGTAAAGACATGGAATTGACTACCAAACCCGTCAAAGTCGACATCCCCGGCAATACCGAAATCAAGAGTGCAACCTTTGAGCTCCGCAAAAAGCGCTAACAAAGCTCCCCGGCCGCTCAACCTGCGAGTCCACTCGGCGATTCGCTGGCTGCACACCTACATCTCACTCGTCACGCTGCTGGTGGTGCTGTTCTTCAGTATTACTGGATTGACGCTCAACCACGCCGAGTGGTCATCGGGTGGTGTCACCGAACGTCAGGTTACCGGGAATGTAAATGTCAACTGGCTGGCCCCATCCGCACCTGACAAACTGAACATCGCCGAAAAGCTTCGTAAGGACCACAGCCTACGTGGACACGTTGATGAAGTCCGCATTGATGAGCGTGAATGCACCGTGATGTTCAAGGCTCCCGGGTACGCTGCGGATGCGTTCATCGATGTCAAAACCGGTCAGTACCAAATGACGATTGTGGAAGAGGGTAAGCTCGCCGTGATGAACGACCTGCACAAAGGTCGGCATTCAGGGAAGCCGTGGGGTGTTCTGATTGATGCTTCCGCAATCCTGCTCACAATCATTTCGCTAAGCGGACTAGGCTTGCTTTTCTTCCTCAAGCGCATCAGAACAGGCGGGCTGATTGTTGTCGCTGTGGGTGCACTCTTGCTTATCGTAGCGGTTGTCATCACACTCCGCTAACGCTTCGCATTTCATGGTCTGAAGTGATAGAAGGGGCACATGCCCTCATTCGTGATTCCGATGTTATCGATGTTTCCGTTACTGAGTACATTGGTTCCGCAGCAACCGATTCCGGTCCACGGAGTGATTGAAAACCCGCGGGAAGCATTCGGTGATGTCGGAGCTTTTCTGCTGACAGGCCCGACAACCTTTGGCTGGCGAACGGCACGCCTTTCGGCTGACATCGATTTGGATAAGCATCCGCTGGTGGTCGACACCGGCGGCGGTAACGAGACCATCCTCAGCGGTCGCATCAGCGGAACTGGCTCTTTTGAATGGCGCTCGGGCGGAGTCCCACAGGTAGCACCGAGCATTCTGATGGGATTGATAGCAAACCCATTTTCCGGGACATTTACGTTATCAAAGGGCGTTCTGGACATCGAGTTCCCGGACCACCAAAATGCCTTCCAAGGCCCCCTCGTCGTCGGTGGTCGGGATCGCGCCATCGTCAACCTCCATGCGAATGAGACGCTACCGGATGCACAATCCGTTACGTTTACAGGGCCAAAAGACACTGGGATCGTCCTAAATGGCGTCACAGAAACCGTAGCCAGCATTTACGTACGCAATCATGCCACCATCGACTTTTCGGGCAGCAGCACGTTACAGCTGGTATCCAATTCCCCATTGGCCATCGATACAGGCGCGACGCTAACCATTAGCAACTACCATCTGCGTTCATCTCGCTTTGCCCTGAAGACTCCGCCAGACAGCGCGACACTCGGTAGGATTGGTTTCCTCAACCCCGCCGGCCTCCCCCGTGGTCTCTACCGAGCATCCTCCTCAACACCCGGATGCATCACTCCCGGTAAGCGCCTCGAGCCAATAAACACCGCCTTCCCGCTGACAGAGCAAGCCTACGCTGCACGCGAACGGCTCTATGACATCCGGGGCCTAGATGACATCACCGGTCAGAATTCCCCCATCCCCATAGGCACCACCATCGCCTTCTTTGGCGACTCGCTGACCTGGCTTGGCGGCTATATCGCGGAGCTTGAACGCGCTATCGCAACGGACCAAACCACACAGCGCCGCGGCATCAAGCTCATCAACAGAGGCATTAACGGTGGCGGAGTCCGCCAGATTGTGGCGGGTAGCCCGGATGCTGCATTTCCAGGGAGCAGCCCGCAAAAGCCGTTTGCCACTCTCCTCAAGGATGACAAAGTAGGTGTCGCAGTCGTGATGATTGGCATCAACGATGTCTGGTGGCGAAAGACTAGCGAAGCAGACTTCCGGGCGGATCTTGAGAAGCTTGCGAGCGCAGCAAAAGAGCAGCACGTCCGCCTGGTTCTCTGCACAATGCTTGGACGGGGAGAAATGCCAGGTGGTGCAAACGCCGATGATGCAAAAATCGATGCCTACTGCGCCATCATCCGGGATGTTGCTAAGAATGCGGATTGCACTCTCGTGGATGTCCGTGCGGCGGTACAGGCCTGGTGGATGAATACGAACGCCGCCTTACGCCCGGATGCGACATTTGCAAGTAAAGCCCAAGACATCCTGACCTACGATGGCGTTCATCCAAATGCGAAGGGTAACCAGCTGCTCGCATCCCACATTGCCGCCGGTATTGCGAAAGCGCTGCGGGCCAACTAAGGTCGCGAAACGACACGTGGTGATGGCACGTCGCAAGCGATTGGAAGCTGCTTATGGATGCATATCCGGTTGTTGGGTGAATTTCTCGTGCACCAGAAGAGAGCTTTGGCTAATGTTTTGAGCATCACGCTTTATTGTGTGCAGCCTGATTGGTAAATGTGGGAACGGGACAGGCTTTGGTTTGTTCTCGTAATGAAGTGACACGCCAATGTCCGGTGCATACATGGCAGAAGCGTGGTGAATCCCTGTGTTCGGACATCGTGATGTGGCGCGAAACCTGAAACCGGATATTAGTAACATCACACAACCAAGGATTTAATTGGAGGTTTCCCCTGTGGACTGGACCTATTGGTATGTTTTCCCTTATGCGGTGTTTGTTGCGATCACCGCGAATGCATCCGGTTTCAGTGGAGCCGTGCTCTTTCAGCCATTCTTCAACTTTGTGCTTGGATTGCCGATAGGCCAGAGTGTTGCGACGGGTATTGCGACCGAAACGATTGGGATGAGCTCGGGTGCGAGTCGTTATTTCCTGATGAAGCAGATTGACCGCAAGGCTGCCATGATGTTGTTGCCGGCGGTGCTTGTCGGCATTGTGGTTGGCATTTACATTTTTGTGAATATTCCTAAGGACTGGTTACGGCTTATTGTTGGAATAGTTGTGGGAATCCTGGCCTCGTATCAGCTCTGGCGCTCGGCAAAGAAGATTTTTGGGATCCAGGAAGTCTCCGATTATATTCAGCTGCGAAAGTGGATGTGGCTAAGTGCGGTTGCAGGTGCGAGCAGTGCTTGTACCGGAACGGGTGTTGCAGAGATGCATCAGCCTCTGTTTGAGGAACAGGGAAAGCTTGCGACGAAGAAGGCAAACGCGACCGCTGTTTTCATCGAGGCGCTTGCTGACATCACGATTACGCTCTTCAACCTCTTTGTGCTCAAAAACATCCGGTTCGACATTTTGATTTTCAGTGCTACGGGTGTCTTGATCGGCGCACAAATTGGCGCATTGGTTTCGAGCCGCCTGCCAGACCGCTTGCTGAAGACTGTCTTTGGGATTGCGGTGCTCTTTATTGGGATTGTATACATCTTTACGGCAAGTAAGAAGCTGTTCTTCTAACGCATCAACGCCAGTGCTGGCAGCAATGTAAAAGCCCCCGGTCTTGCATCGAATCGATGCAAAGTACCCCGGGGGCATTCCTAATCTAGTATCTTGCGGGAAACCTAGAGCACCCCGCGCTCCCACGGGCCCCAGATCGCACAGGTCACGCCGGGCAGCTGAAGATTCACAAACATCGTCTGCCCATCAGGTGAATAGCACACCCCCGCAAACTCCGATTCTTCCTGCCCAGGATAAATGTTCTTTGCAAAGTCGAAGATACGACCATCCGGTGTCAAGCCACGAATATGGCAATTTCCTCCGTAGGTGTCCTCGCAAATCGCGAGGCCTCCCCGGCGGCTGACAGTCAGGTTGTCCGGCGACCAGAGGACCTTTTTGTCTCGGGATTCGAAGAGGAGGACAAGCGTGCCTCCCGTCTCCGATGGAATATAGCGCCAAACCTGCCCAAGGGATGCATCCCCACCCGATGTCGCGGTCACATAAACAGAGCCATTTCCGAACCAGGCCCCTTCAAGGCGCGCGAACGTTGCTCCACCCTTTGCCTTACCACTCTCATAAACAGCAAGCTCATTAG
>JBEDDQ010000341.1:0-3071 GCA_041176185.1 Armatimonadota bacterium
GCAAGAGCACAGTCAGCAGGCATCGATGTTACTGACGACACGCATATGGCGACGCTAACCGACAATGATGTCATTCATGTAACTGGAAATCGGAACAACATAAAAGTAACGTATGCGGATGATATTGAATTTGCAGAGCAAATGATGATGCAAACACCACAAAGGGAATATAGAACTGGCTTTGGATATGATATCCATCGGACATCCCCAGAGCGATTGTGCTACCTTGGTGGCATCCTATTTGAGGAAAGCAAGGTTGGACTTGTTGGACACTCCGATGCAGATGTACTGTTACACGCTATCTGTGATGCATTGCTTGGGGCAGCATCCCTCGGAGATATCGGGGTGCATTTTCCCCCATCAGATGACAGACACAAAGGGCGACCTTCGTCTGAGTTTCTGAGTGAAGTCAACGAACTCTTGAAACAGAATGGCTGGGTGGTCGGAAATATCGACGCTACCGTCATCGCAGAAGCCCCAAAGGTTATGGCAAAGGCCGTAGAGATACGTACGCATATCAGTAGCGTGATGCAGATTCCGTTTGACAACATCAGCATAAAGGCAACGACCAATGAAGGTTTGGGAGCACTTGGGCAAGGTGATGGCATTGCCGCTCATGCCGTGGCAATGGTGTACCGCTAGATGATTCAGCCGATTATAGACTCGGAGATTCTGATTGATGCAGAAGACTCTGACGCAATACACAATCGTATGCGTGATCTTGCAGCTAGGTTTACACGAACAGACGCTTCGACCGTCTCTATTCGCCAGAAAAATGACTGGTTTAAGGCCGAGCTTGTTATCGTCGCTGATGGCATGACCGTTCGGTCTGAAAAACTTGGTTCAACGATTATTGATGCAGTGCTTTCGGCCGCAGATGTTTTGGAATCACAGCTTGCCAAATATCAGGCACCGGTAACGCCAGAACGTAACCGAGATGAGTTGGTGGTACGTGAGAAACACTTTCCGATTCGTCGTCTGGAAGTAACCAAAGTTGTCTTGGAAATGGAGCTGTCAGGACATGACTTCTTCCTCTTCCAAGACATCGACTCAGGAGAAACAAGACTCCTGTATCGTCGTGCAGATGGTAAGTATGGACTACTAGTTCCGCACGCAAATGAAATTTAGTGGAGGAAGATAATGAAAGTTGGAATTTTGACGGGTGGCGGAGATTGTCCTGGATTGAATCCGGCAATTCGTGGCGTCGTTTATCGCGGACTGGATCTCGGTTTTGAGTTCGTTGGAATCCAAGAAGGTTGGAAGGGGCTGGTAAAGGCAAACTATGAACCCCTTGGACTGAATGATGTCGAAGAAATCATCTATCAGGGTGGAACCATGCTTGGGTCATCCAGAACGAATCCCTTCAAGAACGAAGATGATTTGAATGCAGTCCTCAACAACATTAAGGCTGCAAACTTTGATGCAATCGTCGCATGTGGTGGTGAAGATACTTTGGGCGTCGCAGCGAAATTGTACTCACAGCATGGCGTACCAACCGTTGGTGTTCCGAAGACGATGGACAATGACCTTAGCTGTACTGACTTTACGTTTGGGTTTGATACGGCTGCAGGCGTTGGTCTGGACGCAATAGATCGTCTTCGCGATACCGCACGCTCACACCGCCGTGTCATCGTCCTCGAGGTGATGGGACGTCATGCGGGATGGGTTGCCTGGTACGTTGGTATGGCTGGCGGCGCAGACTGGGTGACGCTCCCCGAAGAGCCACTTGATGTCGACGCAATGTGTGCACACCTCAACAGTGTCCGTGCCCGTGGAAAGAAGTATGCACTGATAGTCGCATCTGAGGGAACGGAAATCCCGATGGGAGATGCGGAGGCTGTTGTCGATTCCTTCGGCCACGTTAATTTGTCGAACAGAAATGTGGGCGAATACCTTGCTAACGAAATCGAAAAGCGCACCGGTTGGGAAAGTCGCCATGCGGTTGTCGGACACGTTCATCGAGGAGGAGCACCAACGCTCTTTGACCGTGTTCTCGGAATGCGTGTTGGTATGAAGGCAGCTGACTTGGTAAACAACCGTGAGTTTGGAAAGATGGCTGCGCTCGTTGGAACAAACGTTGTTGGTGTAGATATCGTCGAAGCAACATCTGTATTGAAGACCGTCCCAACAGACCTGTTGGAACTGATCAAGTCAACACGTAAGTAATTTGGTTCTGCTCTGGTGAGTACCCCCATCAGAGCAGAACCGCCGTTGTAAAGGCAAAGAAAAAGCGGAGGCTACATTCATTGAATGTAGCCTCCGCTTTGGCATAGGCCTAGCCGTAACTAGTGATTATCTGCCACGTACGGAAGGAGCGCGATTTCACGAGCACGCTTAATCGCTTGCGATAGCATTCTCTGATACTTTGCACTTGTTCCTGTTGTGCGACGTGGAAGAATCTTGCCACGGTCGGTAATAAAACGACGCAAAAGCTGGATGTTCTTGTAGTCAATAAACTCGATCTTATTGACTGTAAAGAAACAAACCTTACGCTTCGGCTTCTTAAACTTTCGATTTTTTGCTGGTCTCATTGCTGACATAGTCACCTCACAATCCGTTTACTCTGCAAACGGATCACTAATATCGTCTTCATCAAAACCCGAAGATGTTGGCATATTCATCGGAGGACGCTGTGAGTAACCACTTGATGGCTGGCGTTCTTGCGAATACCCACCATCTCCAGAGTCACCACTGTCGCGTGCCTTATCCAACGGCCGGATGTTGTCACAGACTACCTTCGCCGCTTTACGACGCGTCCCATCCTGTGCCTGATACTCTTCAATTTGAAGCTTTCCTTCGACTGCAATCAAGCGTCCTTTACCAAGATACTTCCCGGCAAACTCAGCTGACTGTCGCCAAGCGGTCAAATCGATGAAATCAGTTTGCTTATCCTGTCCCTGAGCACGTGACTCACTGGACTGAGGCCGGTCTACGGCAATACGCAAACTTGCAACGGGCACACCATTCGGTGTGTAGCGAACTTCAGGATCGGCGGTTAAGCGGCCAATCAATATCACACGGTTCAAATTTCTTTGTCTCCTAAGTTGATTGATGCATTGAAAATGCAATGT
>JBEDDQ010000342.1:0-2978 GCA_041176185.1 Armatimonadota bacterium
ATGCCGGGTCTATCAACGCTCGTTCAGCAGTGGTTCCGGGATGGCTCCCAAATATCTATGTTCTCCGATAGCCTCATTGAGCAGCTAAAGATTGGCATAAATGGACAGCTGACGTCACATGGCTCGACGTGGAAGTGCATCGTTATTCCAGAATGCACAACAATGCCCGAAACCACCCTCGGAAACATCACCAAACTGGCAAACGCCGGCGCCCATGTCATCTTCATTGGCAATCCTCCAGCCGAGGTCCCTGGGTTCCACCTGCGGGATAATCGTCAGGCCGCGTTCGAGCAAATCTGGTCGGGCATTCTCGCAGCTCCATCAGTGAAAACGGTCAACAAGGCAAAGTCATTCCGATACGGTCGCGGCCGTATTACCCTCGCAAGTAACTGGAGTGCTGCACGCGCAGCCGGTGGCTGGATAAGGGAGCCACTAGCCTCAAGCACCGTCGGCATTCGTCGAATCAGAATCGGAACCACGCCAGCGCACTTCATCGTCAACCGGGCAAACGGCACGCATCAGTCCCATATCACAGTAGCCCATACTGGCCCTCGCCCGCGAACCGCGACTATTCTCGACCCACGTTCGGGTAGCAGGTTCATCGCACCAGTTATCTCGCACACGCCTACAAGTATTTCACTTCTGGCTGACCTGCCAGCAGATTCCGTTCGGTTTGTCGTGTGGGACAATCCCAATATGCCACCTCCGACAGGGGTCGCGGGAATGAAGCGCGAACGGGACCTAGACATTGGTCTCTGGGATGTTACTCCCGTTCGTGGGTCTGGTTTGCCCGAGGCTAAGTTGTCAATGTCGCTCAGTAACTGGTGTGATTGGTCACCTGCATGGCGAGCATTCTCGGGACGCGCAACTTACAAAACATCGGTTGTTGCAACGCCGGGACGGAGCATAACCATCAGCCTCGGGGATGTCCGCCACAGCGCGCGTATACGCTGGAATGGACGTGAAATGTCCACCTTGATTTCAGCACCTTATAACCTTTCGATTACAGGGTCTGCTGTCAAGGCAACCAATATTCTAGAGGTCGAAGTTGCAAATCTGATGTTGAATGGCCTTATCGGTTGTGAAAAGTCAGGTGTACGGTGGCAGAAGTTCTACTTCGTCGGTATCGATTACAAGCCATTCACAGCTACCACTCACAAGGAGCTCCCAAGCGGACTCCTTGGCCCAGTTGTTGTTAAGCAGGAGATTTAAGCAATGCAATATCGCCCTCTTGGACGTACCGGTGTACAGGTAAGCGGTTTGTGTCTTGGCACGATGAATTTTGGGGATGACTGTCGCGAGCAGGATTCGATCAGCATGGTGCACAAGGCCCTGGATGATGGGATTAATTTCATCGATACCGCGGACATGTATTCACAGGGCATCGCCGAAGAAATCACGGGTAAAGCGCTTCAGGGGGCGAATCGGTCACGGGCCGTTCTCGCGACAAAGGTTTACAACCGAATGGGCGATGGCATCAACGCATGGGGAAGCCACCGCAGCCACATCATTGAGGGGTGTCAAGCATCCCTAAAGCGCCTCGGCACCGACTACATCGACCTCTATCAACTCCATCGCCCACACCCGGATGTTCCTATCGATGAGACGCTTCGCGCCCTTGATGACCTCATCCGCGCAGGGAAAGTCCGCTATATAGGGACATCCACTTTTGCTGCTTGGCAGGTCACCGAAGCCTTGTGGGCATCTAAGGAGCTTGGCCTCAACCGCTTCGTTACGGAACAGCCACCGTACAACCTGTTGGACAGACGGATTGAGCGCGAGCTGGTCCCGATGTGTCAGACGTTTGGCATCGGTATCTTGCCATGGGCGCCGCTTGCCGGTGGACTGCTGACCGGAAAATACAAAGCAGGGGAAGATCGCCCATCGGATGCAAGGTATGCATCCCGCACGGCGCCAATGAACCGTGACCACGAAGCAGCCCTTTTGAAGGTGCAGGAGTTTGTTGCCTGGTGCGAAGCGCAGGGCATGGCACCAGCGAACGTCGCCCTTGCCTGGGTCCACCAGCAGCCAGGGGTGACAAGCACGATTATTGGTCCAAAATCGATGCAGCAATACTCCGCGTACCTGGCTGCCGCAGAGCTGACACTCACCCCCGCCCAGCTCGCTGCGATCGATGCAATCTTTCCACCAGGCACCCATATCAGCAACTACTACAGCGCCAACTTTGGCCCAAACGCACGCTGGTAGCCAACACCATCCCGCTGCGTACCGGGGATGGCAGCGGGCAGAGTAGAATGCAGTTAGAGGACTTAGTGTGCGAAATAATGTCGTAAACATGCGGGGACAGTTTCAGGCATCCGGGACGCCAATCACCTATGTGATTATCGCGGGTAATGTGCTGACGTTTTTGGTATCCTTCGCCGGCATCGGCGGTGGGTTTACCCCGATGTTTCTTGCAGCGTCATCTGCTACATTCCCGATGTTGCCGATCACCGCAGTCACGTGGCCATTGGTTTCGACCACGGATCCGATTGGCTTGTTCTTTGGCGTGATGTGGGCACTGTGGGTCTGCGGAAGCCTTGAGCGGAGCTGGGGCAGCCAGGTTTTCGCGTGGTTTGTTGTCGCTCTCAGTGCAATCACAACGCTTGCCTGCTGGGGCCTTGGCACGTTGCTCCATGCGCCATTTGGTCTTGCGGGATTATGGATGGGACTTGCTGCCCCGACCGTCGCCTGGTGCTACATCAACCGACGCGAAAAAGTCTCGATTTACTTCATCTTCCAAATCCCTGCCCCGTGGCTCGGCGCCATCACTGTAGCCAGCTTTGTGTATCAAATCGCTGTAACGGGCGGCACTCCACTCATGGGAATCGCTGGGCTCATCGCTCCTGCACTCGCTTACTGGTATGCAAGTGGTGGCCGGTTTGCGCTGGGTAAAAAGACGAGCCCATCCCGATTCGATGGCTTTGCAAACGAGCTAAGGGATGAGAAGTCAGGCAATCCAATCGCACGTTTTTTTG
>JBEDDQ010000343.1:0-9757 GCA_041176185.1 Armatimonadota bacterium
TGCTGTTCCAAGGGCAAGTGTTAAATCGCGATTCATCGGAACATCGAGGCCAGCACGTTTAGCAGTCGCGATTACATTGTTGATACCGACTTCACTGGCAACCTTAACAGCGATCGTGTTCTTACTTGATGCGACTGCGCTTCGTATAGACACACGCCCGTATGAGTAGCGCCCACCATAGTTTTTGGGCGTCCAGTCGCCATAGGTGGTTGGACCATCAAAACGTGAAGAATCCGGTGTCAATGCAAGTTTGTTGTCACCGAACGCAGCGGCGTAGACAAAAGGCTTAAACGTAGATCCACACTGACTTCGTCCGGTGGCATAGTTGAAGTTCGTCCTAGCGTAGTCTGAGCTCCCCACCATAGCCCTCACATAGCCATTGGTTGGGTCGATAGAGACGACGGCGCCTTCCGTCACACCGCTATCACTCCCATCCTGGAGGCCTTCTTTGAGTGCTTCTACGGCCCTGCGCTGCAATTCTAGACTAAGTGTCGTGTAAACTTTCAAACCGCCCCTGTAGATGCGATCGCTTCCGTGCTCTTTTACTAACTTACGCAGGACCCAGTTCGTAAAGTGAGGGGCTCTAAACTGTGTGCGAATCTTTGGTGCATCGGGCATGATGGCCGGGACTTCCATCACTGCCGCCTGATAACCATCCGGAGTAATATGTCCGAGATCTCTCATTTTGGAAAGTACAACATTGCGTCGTTTGATGGCTGCATCCGGGTTACGAAACGGGTTGGTAAACGCGGGACGCTGAGGAAGGCCGGCAATATACGCACATTCCGAAACGGTTAGGTCCCCGAGTGGTTTATCAAAGTAATATTTTGCGGCCGCAGCGACCCCGTAAATATTGCCACCATAATTAACTTCGTTTAAGTACCTTTCGAGGATAGTGTCCTTTGAAAGTGTCTTTTCAATTTGAACCGCCAACACCATGCCTTGTAACTTGCGATCGATGGTCTTCTTGCGGGTTAACAGACGATTGATGGCAAGCTGTTGTGTCAGGGTGGATGCCCCTTCACTCAGTTTCCAGCGCAGTACATTTCGATATACAGCCCGTGCAAGTGATCGAAAGTCTACGCCATTGTGTTCATAGAAGCGTTCATCTTCTATATCAATCGTTGCCTGCTTTAGATTCTGGGGTATCTCGCTCAACTTCACATTGATTTGATAGCGGTTTGAAACCGTACCAAGCTCCAGATGTTTCCCAGTCTGAGGGTTGATATCTGCTGCATAAATCGTCGTAACACCACTGGGTGTCTCGTTTTTCAAATCTGCAGCAGAATTCGCTTGTAGTCCACGTGCGGCACGGATAACGAAGTAACCTGATCCAAGAACAATAAAGGTAAGCAAAACGACAACTACCGTGAAGACCCGCATGACCTTCGTCAGGCGGGATATTGATTTAGAACCACTTTGCTGTCGTTTTTTACCCATGTTTTAGAAACCAGACTTTAGGTAAGTACGCCGTGCGATGTCGTTGCCAGCATCCGCACGTTTGGGATTGTAACGCCACACACCGGTCCCCGGTTTTTGGGCAAAACAATCGTTTGTACTCAAGATACTGGCAAGTTTGTGCACACTTGTACGCCGTATGTAACGTAACTCTCGAAGCGCACGTTCAAACGTTACACCTTTTGGATGATCATCAAGAATCTGTGTCAAAATAACGACTGTCGGATTATCAGATTCAGAATCTTTATAAACATCCAGTTCTTTTCGGCGCAAGTCGGTTAGGGCATATTCACCATCAAGCAATGGCGAGAGTTCCAAACGAAGGGCTCCTGGCGTATCTAAACTCGTAATCGTAGCCAAGCAGTCTGACTCGGCAAGCTCACCACCAAATGCCTTTTCAAGCCCAGTGATACAGCGAACTCCATCACGATTGATGACCGAACATGCGTGTTCGATATTGTTTACATAGATACTGATTGGTGCATACGCGACATCCCATGGAATATGGGTTGGACTAAGCCTGCACAATGGAATAACGCCTAGCGAGAGGTGCTCCTTATAAAGAGGAAAGGACACACATTGTCCTGCCTCGCATCCGGTATACATCGAACAGTCGTCAAGAATATCTTGGTTACCCGGATCGACAACATCTGCTTTAAGTGTCCCAACGTATGAATCCGGGGCCACCAGATCTTCTACTTGTTCACCATCCTCCGATATAAACTCTACTCGTGGACAGGTAAAGCACGCGACGATTGCATCGATGTTTACAGCTGGGACAGTTGCTGTCAGCACAAATCGCCCAAAACCTACCGATGAAACACCGTCCAGCTCCTGAACAATTGAGACGTAGTCCTGGAAATGCTCATCAGGAATTCCATAGTTCGAGATACTTACGCATTGACCGTGCGTAAAAAGATCCGACTTGATCGCCTCCACCAGATCGCTGTCTATCTTGATGGTTTGGACTGTCTCTGTAACTTCGATTACAGGAACAGTCGAACCGACTTGGTCTGTCTCTGTGGGTGCTTCTGGTAACGGTATCAGTTCAGACACCAACAGACGATAATCGGCCTCTGCTGAAGATAGGACCCAGCGCCCGCCCTTATTACCGCTATGCCAGAGCAGTCGGTCATCAGCCATGAGCCGGACAAAATCGGAAGCACTGTCATGCCCTCGAGTGAGTACCCAGAATGCTACAGCAAGTGTTTTATGTCGAATCGGTTTATTCTGGATAGACCTTAGTAGCGAAACCGCAAAGTCCTGAATCCCAACAAACGGGCCTCTTCCGGCTTTGCCTAACAACGCTGCTACGAGATCCGACTTTACACCATTCTCAAGGAGAATATCCTCCTCGTCATCATGACCAAGCATTGGTAACCAGTCGCTTAACAGAATCTGATCCCCTACAAGCATTAGGTTACTTCTGCTACTCGTAACCGCAGCTCTTATCGAAGAGGCTATAACTTCTGATGTTTTCCCAAGATGAACCGTAAGTAGCTCAGCCAATTCACCGATGTGAACCGCACACCCGACTGCTTTCACTACATCACTGCACCAACGATCTAGTGACCGTGCGACCGTATCGTTACAGATACTTAGATCTAGGTCACCATCAATTATGGTCAGGCGGTCCGATGTTTGTACAACCGCCAAAAGTGTATTGCTTGTGATTCCAATATGCCCTGCAATTTCATCAATCGGGCAACGTCCGAGTTTGAGTACGCTAATGGCAGCCTGATCAACTACCCAAGCCTGTGCACGCTCAAGCTGTGATTCCTTGATGGCTGACACCTTAGATGTCTGAGTATTAGAATCAGCCATTATTACGACCTCTTTTCGGCAAACACATCGTAGGGACCCACATCGGTGATTGTCCCAGACACAAACTTCCCTGGCTCTGACTTAAAGTTACGGATAGTGACCGAGCCATCGATTTCCGGAGCATCACGCCAAGATCTGCCAATGGAATCGTTGCCAACGACCTTTTCCACCAGAATGCCAATATCTCGGCCAACAAGTAACTTGTTTAAGTCAGTGCTGATACCTTGCTGAAGAGCGAGGAGTTCCCTTCGTCGCGTGTTTGCGGTACGTTTCGCAACAACTGGCTTCATCTCCGCACCGGGCGTTCCATCTTCCGGTGAATAGGTGAATACCCCAAGACGGTCAAACTTCATCTCACCCACGAATCGCATTAGATTCTGAAAGGATGCATCATCCTCACCAGGAAAACCTAATAAAAAGGTTGTGCGAATACTGATGTCAGGCATCAATGATCGCATCCGGTCAAACAGCCGCTCATATTGACCGACAGAACCTCCACGCTTCATCAGGTTAAGCATGCGGTCGTCACCATGCTGCAGCGGTATGTCCATATACTTCACAACATTTTCAGTATCGGCCATCGTTTTGAGTAGACGGTCGTTCACCATCGTGGGATAACAATAAAGTAACCTCACCCACTTTAGACCATCAATCTTTCCAAGGCGCTCGAGAAGGCGCGGCAAAGCCAACTCTTTGTACAAGTCCATGCCATATGCTGTCGTGTCCTGAGCAATCAGGTTAACTTCAATGACTCCCCGATCGACAAGTACCTTGACTTCATCGATAATTTCTTCAATAGGCTTTGAACGGTGTTTTCCACGAAAGGATGGAATCGCACAAAACGTACATCTGTGGTCACAACCTTCCGACACTTTGACATATGCTGACCACTTGTCTCCTCCACGAACCGTCCTCGCTGGCATCAATGGATACTTACCTTCAATAGGGTCTAGCTGTACGGGAACGCTCGACGCCATCGGTAACATCGTCTTCGACTGTTGCCTGATCGACTGGGGGCCAAACACGGCATCCACGATGCGATTCCCACTTTGGATACCTAAAATAGCATCAACTTCAGGGATTTCCATAGCTAAGTCATTCCCGTATCGCTGAGCTAAGCAGCCTGTTACGATGACTTTTCCAATCTCGCCGCGTTCCTTGCGGGCAACTGCATCTAGGATGGCGTTAACAGACTCTTCGCGGGCAGATTCAATAAAGGCGCACGTGTTTATGACTAGAATGTCGGATGCAAGTTCGCTATCTACAAACTCAACCTGCCCGGTCGCATCAAGGGCACCAAGCATTTCCTCAGTATCAACAAGGTTTTTGGGGCACCCCAAACTCACAACCCCAACAGACGATTTCTTCATAAAGACCTTTTCGTACCGGTAATCCAAGTTTCGTTGTATGCCACCAGATAAGTCAGTATACTTTGCGGCCTGCTTGGATGCCTGCAGATGCAGACACGACTCCTCGCATACGGAGCGCGACTTGGGAATGCGAACTTTGATAATTCGAGTTTACTGGACGGTGCTAATCCACCAGCCAGCTTCGGGTCCACAGCTGGCCAATTACAATCAGCGGAACCAATGTGATGACCTGAAGTACGGGGTTATTCAACAGTATTGCAGCGACGGTTCCGAACAAGATTTCACGTACACCTAGCTTTCTCATAAGGACTTTGACGTGCGTTGAGAATCTCACTCCTCGATGTACAAATGCAGGCGTCGTAACCAGAATAATCGTTGTGATTACCGATACGGCTCCACTGATTACAAGCCCTAACACAGGCACCGCCAATCCAACCAGAAAGGCTAACAGTTGGAGGATCAAAAGGCTTGCAACTCTTAGGAATCCATCGATCCATTGCTGGCCAATTGGTGTCACCTGATGGTCGTTCCTATGAAGAAGTTGATCGACCGCGGATGCTAATGGATCGAAGGTGAAGCCTACAACTATACTGAGCAGTAAGTTAAAGACGAGCGGGAACGTGATAATCCACGCGATGATTGCTACAAACTTTCCTACGACATCCCATTCCCCTGCAAGCTCTTTCCAAAATGGCGTTACCAACAGCCAGACACTCGTTCCCAGGAGTACATATGCAGCTGCAGCTGCCACGAGTGGGAAAATGTAGACCGAGACCGGAACCTGTTTTAGGAGCGTCAATACGTCCCAAACGGACAGTCGTCTTTCCTCGTTAGCCATTGGATGCATAGGTCAACTCTGAACCCGTTATCCGAACAAATGCGTCAAGGTACTTTGCGCGAGTTTGCATAATGACATCCGGTGGCAATGAAGGCGCCGGGTATTGCTTGTTCCAACCCTTGATGGATTCCAAGTAGTCCCTGACATACTGCTTATCAAAGGACGGAGGCGAGATGCCGATTTGGTATTGATCAAGTAGCCAATACCGGGATGAATCAGGAGTAAGAGCTTCGTCTATCAACAATAAATGTCCATCGGGATGAACGCCGAACTCGAACTTTGTATCCGCGAGGATAAGACCAAGCGGTTGTACCAAGTCAGCAGCGAATTGGTAGAGAAGGATGGCAGTGGTTTCCACTTCGGATCCAAACCCACTTGAGACGAGGGCTGCATCAGCTACTGTAAGCGGCTGATCATGCCCTTCTGTTGCTTTAGAACTTGGTGTGTAAATGGGAACTGGAAGCACCTGTGATTCGTCCATATCAAGTGGCAGTGTGTGGCCCCAAAGTTGACCAGGGGTTTTCTGATATTGCTTCCATCCACTTCCGGAAAGGTATCCACGAACGACTGCTTCGACAGCCAGTGGCTTTGTGCGCTGACAGAGCATCACACGTCCACAGAGCCAATCATCCCAAGTTCCTCCAGCTGCCTCTACCGCTCCGCGGACGTCATCATCGTTAGCGGATACCAGGTGGTTTCCAACAATGTGCGATGTTTTTTCAAACCAGAAAGCAGCAAGCTGAGTGAGGACCTGCCCCTTGTTTGGTATGGGCTCTGACATCACCACATCAAATGCCGAAATACGATCACTGGCTACCAGTAACAATAACTCATCACTGATTTCATAGATATCTCGGACTTTTCCCTGACCAATATGTTTCAATCCAGCGATTCGAACTTGTGGTGCCATGTCAACGCCCCAAAACCTTTCCATAAACATCGGACACAGTCACCGGACCGTAATCCCGACTATCTTCACTGTGATCCAAGTTATCCCCCATAACGTAAATCCCGTTCGGTCGGTTTAGAACACAATCAGGGTTGTCGGGGGGGAACAAATCCGATGCCGAAAATGTACCAAACTTGGTTTTTATGGTGTCTGGCCAAGCGGCAGTCCCAGTCTTGTTCTGTATAAACACAATACGCTTTATGACTGCATTTCCATCTGAACGGGCATCATCGGGCTTTAAAACGACGATGTCTCCGACTGCAAGGTCTGGAAACCACTTGTACTTGCGCATCACTGTAAGCGACTCACCGCTACGTAGCGTTGGCATCATCGATTCACCATCCACAACGACTGTCCCAAACAGTCGCCAGGCAATCGTTCCGCACAATAGCAAAAACACGATAAACAGGTAAGAAAGCTGCTGACGTTTTGTCAAACCCGAGGCCTGTACTTTTGGCATCAGACTCCCCTAACACACTTGCGGCCTAAGCCTCTACACGAATCCAATTGTGGACTCCAGTCACGACCGGTAGGCGCTCAGCCACATCCACAGCGCCCCTGAAGTTTTCCTCGAGACACCGATGTGTTATGAGGACGATTTCTGCTTCATCCTTGGAATTCGCACGTTGGATTACTGATTCTATAGAAACATCAAAGTCGCCGAAGATATTCGAAACCTGGGACAATACCTTTGGTAAGTCCTTAGCCGTCATTCTGACGTAAAACTTAGATGTAACCAGCTCACGTGGAAGCATCCGGAGATTTGCATTCGCAGGTCGATGCACACGCCCCGTTGAACCGCTCACAAGGTTTCTGGAGACAGCGATCAAATCACCAACCACTGCACTACCCGTTGGCAATGAACCAGCCCCACGGCCGTAAAACATCGTGTCGCCAACACCATCGCCACGGACCAAAACGGCATTATATGAACCATTCACAGATGCCAGCGGATGATCTTTATGTAGCAGAGCAGGATGAACCCGGACGTGCATCGTTCCTTGGTCTTCCCATTGCTCCGCAACGGCTACCAGTTTGATGACATGATCAAGGTCTTTTGCGACGGCGATATCACGCGCGGTTATCGTTCGAATCCCTTCGCTGATGACTGAACTTTCATCAACCGGAGTCCCGAAACCAATACTCGCCAAAATGGCAATCTTGTAACGGGCATCATGAGCATCAACATCGGCCGTCGGGTCGGCTTCCGCATACCCAAGGGCCTGTGCCTCACGAAGGACATCATCAAAACCAGCACCTTCATCCGCCATTTTAGAAAGGATAAAGTTCGTAGTCCCGTTCACAATCCCCATCACCGCCTGAATGCGGTTTGCCGCCAATGACTCGCCCATCGCGGCAATAATTGGAATCCCGCCAGCGACACTGCCTTCGGCGTAAAAATCGAGCCGATTATCTTGTGCAATCTGAACCAAAGCATGCCCGTGTTTCGCCATCAGCTCTTTATTGGCTGTAACCACTTGCTTCTTCGCGGCGAACGCGGCTTCAATCCATGACTTCGCCGGATCTACTCCACCAACTAGCTCGGCAACGATATCAACATCAGGATCCGAAATGACATCATCCACATTCGTCGTAAAGAGCTCACTTGGTAGCGCAACATCACGAACTTTTGCAATATCGCGTACAGCGATCTTACGGACAACCAGCTTAGCACCGACTCTGGATGCGATAAGTTCGGCGTTATCGGTTAAGAGCGCAACAGTCCCGGAGCCGACGATTCCACATCCAATCAGCCCAATGCCAATTTCGCGCACTTAGGCCTCCTCAACGACGATGAGGCTGTCACCCGCATGCACCAATTTTCCGTTTTCTGCAGGTATTGCCACAACCACACCAGAGACCTCGGAAATGACCTCCGAGAAGACTTTCATTGCTTCAATCGAGCCAATAGGATCACCTGCGGACACGTGGTCGCCTAATTCTACGAATGGAGGTTCACCTGGGCTTGGGGAACGGTAATAAACACCCATAATTGGCGCAATAACGGGAGTCCCAACAGATGGTTTATCTCCGGCTGACTGACTGGATACCAAATGTGATACACGTCCAGCAACGGTCACAGGTGACAAATCCGACGTAACGCGAACGGTCGTCGATCCAGTTGTATATTCGATTAGATCCAAACCATATTGGGCTGAGATTTCACCCAGACGGGCTATTACAGTGGGGTCTACGGGTAATTCAGACACGCAAAAATGGTATCACGTCTGCGCGATTGAACCATGGACAACGCACACTACTGACTTAGGAACCACTCATCCACCGTGCAAAAAGGTACCAAATTCAAACAGCCTGATTCCGCTGCCCTGATCATTGTTGTAGTGGCAGCCGTGGTGAGGATACTGGTTTCGACCGGACAGCAGCTGTCTTTCGATGAAGCCTATTACTGGACATGGTCACAGCACCTTGATTACTGGTACTACGATCAAGGCCCGATGATTGCCTGGATAATTCGATTATTCACACTGTTTGGATCCTCCGTCGTAACCGTCAAGCTAGTCGCGATTACATGCTCATCTGTCTTCTTGTACTTTGGGTATCGTTTGATTTCTGAGCTCATTGATGCCCGCACGGGTCTACATTGGCTCGCTGTCATAATTAGCACACCGCTGTTTTTGCTTGGAGGTGCGATTTCCACATACGACGCACCAATGTTGATGTTTTGGAGCGCTGCTAGCTTTTTTGGCTACCGTGCACTTATGACCGGGCAATTTGGATATTGGCTGACTGCCGGATTTATCTCCGCCCTCGGTGTCCTGAGTAAACTACCAACACTGGCATTACCCGTTGGAATCTTTTTGACGTGTATTGCAACACCTGATGGCAGAAAAAAACTGGCAGCTCCATATCCGTGGCTTGCAGGAACCATCGCGTTACTGCCACTTTTATTGCTTAAATATTGGGATGACACACACGCCCACCTCTTCACGCTACATTCAGCATCACTGTCCAAGCGTCACACCGATGCCGCATTTGGTCGCTGGACGGGAGATCTCATTGCAGGACAGCTTCTAATTCTGGGCCCGACAACATTTATTGGGGTTCTATGGGCGCTCCTACGGCATCGTTCCTCTGAAAATACCCAAACGCGTACCTACATTTCCATGATGAGCATCCCGCTACTCGTGGTCTGCCTTCTGCTCAGCACAAAATCAAAGCTCGAAGTTAACTGGCCAATCGCCGCTTACTTCACTGGCGTCATCCCACTCGCCACATTCCTGGTAACTGCCAGATTCAAACGATTTCTGTGGCCTACGCTACTCGTCCCTGGTCTTTTGATTTCACTCATTGCAGCGA
>JBEDDQ010000344.1:0-5042 GCA_041176185.1 Armatimonadota bacterium
GTTGTCACATCACTGCGCATCAAGCGGTCACGGTGAGGTACCTCCGCCTTCGGATCACCGCCATCCAGTGCTTCCGTCCAGATTAGCGTCGCGGGCATCAAACGCATCCACTGAATTCCACGCGGGCCAACCGGGACGCCCTGTGGTGGTATTTCATCCATGATCGGGATGTCACAAAGCGTGTGGATGACATCGCCTGCCGCAGTCCACAGCTGCACAGACCTTGCGAAGAGGTGGACAGGAACCCGGTACGAAAATGGCTGCTGAAGAGCCGTGACGAGGAGGAAGTTGCCATCCGGGGACTGCCTGAAACTGCCCAGCATCGCAGGCTGGCCGATTTTTGTGATGCTTAGATCACTAACGGCTATTCGGATGAGCTGGCAGGTGGTGATATGCGCGAAGCAGGCTTCATCATGAGCGGATGTCAGTAAGTCCTGATAGGTGGCGGTACGGGTGCGCTTGTCCTGACTTTCCTGAATGTTTGGTCCACTCGGGGTGGTATTTGCCAGCGGGAAGGGAGGCTGATCATCAGGGACAGCCGTCGCATAGATTGCCGTGCTGTCGCGTACCCACTGTACTGTCGCTGCAAGCGAGTCCTTAAGGCGAAGGCCGGTCACTTCACGGCTGGTAAGTGATGTCAGATCGATGACAAACAACCCGATTCCACCACCATCCAGGTCAGCGGTGACCGATAACCACTTGCTATCCGGGCTCCAATTCACACCATCAATGCGAATTCCATCCGGCAGGTCTGTGACGGTTCGTGTTTGCCCGGATGCGACATCGGTGATGCGTATTGCTGACCCATGGATTGTGGTTTGGTAGCCAGGGCGCGTGGGGTCCCAACGGGAGCCAGCGAGTTTAAGGAATGGCTTTGCCAGGGCATCGAGGGATGGATGGCTTGGCTGTTCGATAGCCAGAAAGTGCTTTCTGTCGGGGGAAAACGAGATGGTTGGGTTTGCGGGAGCAAGGACTGCTTGTGTGATGTGCTGGGCTGGTTGACGGTAATGACTCAAGCGGATTCAATCCTCCAAGGGGCGAGCTCTCCACACCAGCAGGCAGCATCGGGGAGAAAGAGTGTGTTTTCAGGCGGTGTCGTGCCAGGGTAACGGACACGCAGAGTATTGCTGCCTTTGGTGAGCGTGATGTCGTCGGGGCGCTGGGCAGGGTAGTTATTGATGATGACATCGAGTGGGACGGGGTCAAGACGACCTGTGAGCTCGCCGGATGCATCGATTTCGGTATTCATCCAGGTCGAGATTTCTCCCGCGGAATCAATGAAGTAGCTTCCAGCGGTGACACCGGATGGCGTGACCATATAGCGCCGCAGGTGGTCGGGGACTGCGATGACGAGGTTGTCGGCGATGGTGTGGACTGTCGGGGTGGCTGCAATCGTGATCGATGCATGTTCGCCGCCAGCCCGGTGGAAAAGGATGACATCATGTGTGTCGCCAGCTCGGCCACCTATAACAACGCAGGCTCCCGCGTATGGATCGGGGCGTATTTCGGCGCTAATGACGGTGGCGGTTGACTTGACCAATCCGGAGTAGGCGCTGAGGAGAGACTCACTTGGCCCGATGGGTTCATCGGTTGCGATGATACGCCCTTCCTGCGGCCCAAGGGTCAGCTCTGGAAATGCCGGAATAATTTCTCCTGAAACAATTTCGTTAGTCGGGTTCCAGACGATGTAGATGCACCCATTTTGCCGGATGTCGAAGCGGATGGCCTGTAAGTCACCGATGGTTCGGCACTTGATGGGCTCTACCGTTGTGAGGTGGTGTCTGACCCGCAGGGCTGCAAGGACGAGAAGTTTTACGGAATTTTCTGCCTGGTCGCTGACATCCGGGAGGCTTGTTGGCATCTCCGCGATGTGATGACAGAAGGCTGCTCCGGTAAGGCAGGGGATGTCTGATGCGGGAGTCGCATCGGGATGCATAGTCACCTCAGAAGTATAGCCGACGAGAGGATTATTCCACTTTAGATTGGGGAAACATTTACCGAATATCAGGTGTGTTAGAATCTCGCTGGTGTGCACATAGTTGTTGTCGCTATGTCGTTTTCACTAGCAATTTTCTGCCATCTGTCCAGCTTAGGTAGGTGGTAGTGCACGGAAATGCACCGATGATTGAAAATTCGACCGTTTCAAATGGAATTGCCCGAAAAAGTGTCCGACGTGTCATGTCTGTAAAGTTACCTGCTGCCGTTTCAAAGCGCTGTGCCGGTGAGCTGGGCACTGTACGCCCGCTCAGTGCTATCGAAGAAGCAACCAAGCGCTTATTAGACATCTTAGTGTCGGCGATAGCGTTGATTGTGCTCTCACCCATCATGGCTTGCGTCGCGGTATTTATTGCACTCGAAGATGGAAGTCCAATCTTTTATCGCCAGCTCCGTGTGGGGCAACATGGGCGTGAGTTTTGGTTTACAAAGTTTAGGAGCATGCGCAAGGATGCGGATGCCATCAAAGAGCAGCTGATGGCGGAGAACGAAGCTGGCGATGTTATCTTCAAGATGGAGAATGATCCGCGTGTGACCCGTGTGGGGCGTGCGATTCGTCGTTTATCGGTGGATGAGCTTCCGCAGCTGTGGTTGGTCCTTTCTGGGACGATGACCTTGGTCGGTCCTAGACCTCATCTTCCAAAAGAAGTTGATGCATATTCCACACTGCAAAAATCGCGTTTACAGGGCAAACCGGGGCTGTTGTGCCTCCGCGAGGTCACAGGACGTAGTAGACTCACTTTTTCGGAATGGGTTGACCTGGACCTGGAATATCTGCGTCACCGCTCTATTCTGCTTGACTGTTGGGTGTTACTCCGTGTAATACCTGCAGTATTGAAAGCGGAGGGGGCGTATTGATGCTGGGGAGCATCCATGTCGCCCGAGGGGCTACATGCAAGAGAGAGTTGAAAGCGTAAACGAAACCGGCCAATCGCTGTCGTTGCAGGAATATGGTGACATGTTCCGCCGCCGCAGGCTGGTCATTTTTCAGGTCTTTGCTTTTGTTCTGGTGGTTGGCGTGCTTATCACCATGGTTCAGGCCCCAACGTACCGGGCCGTTGCACGATTGCTGGTGTCTCCGCCATCCTATGTCATCAATAATGTCAGCACGGACCCCCTTGCTGCTCTGTTTCAGCTCAGCCAACAATACTCCCCACTGACCCAGGTTGAGATGATTCAGCGGTCCGAAATCAAAGATGAAGTTGGTCGCAGACTTAGCGCCAAAAACCTTCCTTCGGTGTCCGTTGATGTCGTTGAAAATACATCCATTATTGAAGTCACCGTCGAGGGAGATAACCCAAGTCTGGTTCGGGATACGGCAAACACATTGGTGGATGTCTACACCGAAAACGTAAAGACCAAAGGTGAGTCAAGTCTTCGTCAGGCCAGCCAGTTCGCGACGGATCAGGCAAAGGTCAACAACGACGATGCGATGGCAGCGCTTACCGAGCTGCAGACGCTGAAGAAGGATAAGAACCTCCCAGACTTGCAGAGCAACCGTGAAGCACAGCAGCAGGTTGTTACAGACTTGCAGATCGCATACAACACTGCACGTGCGGGTTCCATTGAAGCTCAGCGCAAAATCGAAAGCAGCCGGGCGCGTCTGAAGTCCATCCCGACGACGAAGAGCGACATTCCATCCGCGGATGCCGACCCGACGGTACAGTCATTCCAGGTCAAGATTGATGAACTTGAAACAGAGCTGACATCCCTTGGGACAACCCTTGGCCCAAGCGCAGATTCCATTGTCGTAAAGACCAAGCAGCTTGCGGAGCTCCGCGAGCGACTAGTGAAGTACCGTAAGTCGACACCCGTACGTACAGCACGCTTCAACCCGGCCTATGCGACATTGAATGAGCGCATCATTCAGCTTGAAATCGATGCATCCGCAGCGGCAACCCGTGCTGCTGGCGTTGCGGCATCACTGAAGGCTGCCGAAGCGCGCCTGAACCAGTTCCCACTCTGGGAGAACTACTACCAGCGTCTCGAGTCGCGGATCAAGTCCAGTCAGGAGCGCTCCAAGTACTGGTCCGATCAGGCACAGAACATTGAGCTGCGCCTCAAGACCATCAGCACAAATATCCAGCCGATTGAGCGTGCCCTGCTTCCAACAATCCCAATTCGACCCAAGAAGCAACAAAACATCATCCTCGCCGCGGTGATTGGTCTCGTCCTCGGGTTCGCGATTGCACTTTTGCTTGAGCTCCTCGATGACCGTATCAACAGCCCGGAAGAAGCCGAGCGTGTTTTGCGGTTGCCAAGTCTTGGTCACGTACCGATGGTGGAGGAAGAGGGACTTCGCCTTATCCGCGATATCTCGAGTTTCTCACCACTCATGGAGTCCTATCGCAGTCTGCGAACCAACCTGAACTTTGCAGCGGTTGGAAATGAGCTGCGAACATTGCTGATCACGTCATCTGTTCCATCGGAAGGTAAGTCCACAACTGCTGCGAACCTCGCGATGGCGCTTGCCCTTGATGGGAAGCGTGTTGTGATTGTGGATGCCGACCTTCGCCGCCCAAGTCAGCACAAGCTCTTCAAAGTTGAGTCCAACCCTGGTCTCACCGATGTCCTCGTTGACTCACACACATTGGATGATGTTATGCAGCCGACCAATGTTGAGAATGTATGGATTGTCCCTGCCGGATCACCTCCACCAAACCCGGCTGAGCTCCTCGGTAGCTCGGCAATGGAGCGTGTGGTCGAGCAGCTGAAAGAGCGCGCCGATATTGTTCTCTTCGACACGCCGCCGACATTGCTGGTAGCTGACTCAATTGTGCTGTCGGCGCGGATGGATGGCGTTCTCCTAGTCGTTGCGTTTGGAGACACCAAGAAGGCTAATATTCGCCGATCAGTCGAGCTCCTGCAGCGTGCCGGGACATCCGTGCTTGGAACCGTCCTCAACCGTATCTCAAGCCCAGGTGGTGGTTACTACTACTACTACGGCTACGGGTATGGATATGGCTACGGAAAGTATTACATCCCTGGAAATGTGGACACCCCTGGAAAGGCCGTCGAGACAACTCCAGAGCCTGCCGCCGTCGAAT
>JBEDDQ010000345.1:0-4795 GCA_041176185.1 Armatimonadota bacterium
TGGTATACAAGCATCATGGCAAAAGGCGCCTCAAAATCATCCCTGCTCTGGCAACGCTTCATCGTGCAAGTCGCACACGCATCCATGAAGTCCATCCAAGCAAAGCCACGTAAACACGTCATACGCCTCGGCAAGTCCTGGGGACGCGCCGGCTATAAGCTCGTCGCAAAGAGCCGCCGGGATGCACGGCGCAATGTCTATCTCACCTATCCCAACCTGGCGGAGTCCGCACGGGAAGTGATCGTCAAGGAGAGCTTTGAGCACTTCGCTGCGATGATGTTCGAGTTCATCAAGGCACCTGTCTACACACAAGAAGAAGTCATCGGCCTTGCTGATCTCGAACCGGGAACCGAAGAGACAATCGATGCCCTGATGCAGCTCGACACAGGCGTCATCACTGTCATCCCACACCTTGGCAACTTTGAATTCCTCGCACGCTGGGCAGGCTCACGAGGGCATGACATGACGGCCGTTGTGCGTGAACCGGATGACCCGGCATTTGCAGGCCTAGTGGATGAACTACGGGCTGGCTGTAACTACAAAGTCGTCAACAAGGGTAACGCCTTTCGCCCACTCCTCCGCGCCCTTGCTAACCGAGGTGCGGTCGGAATTCTCCCTGACCAAAACAGTGGAGATTGCTTTGTGCCATTTTTCGGGATGCCCGCCGGAACGGTGCTGGGCCCTGCAAAGCTGGCGGCTGCGACCGGAGCTCCAATCATGCCTCTGTTTTGCACCCGCGAGCCAGATGACCGCTACAGGATCTGGTTTGGTGAGCAGATTACTCCGGATCCGGATGCCCGTTCTCTTGGTGAGAGTGAATTACTGCGGATGACTAGAGAGATAAACATCCAGCTTGAACAAGGTATCCGCCGGGTTCCAGGGCAGTACTTGTGGATGCACAATCGCTTCAAGTCGGCATTCGAGGAAAAGAATAGGTCCCGCTGGCCAGCTGACATCGATGTCGAAGCGGTCACCGCCCGCTGGGAAGCTTCGCGCACAATCAAGTAGCAACGAAAGCCATCAGACCTGGTCGCGGCCTAAAATTGGGCAGTTTATCGCTGTCACAGACGCTTACGCATCCCATTCAACGCATCCACTAAACTTCCAGATACAATGCATCCATGGAAAAGACTCCTATCTTTACTGGCGCTGGACCAGCAGCCGGTGCACCGTACACTCCCGCTGTTAAAGTCGGCAATACGCTGTACATCAGCGGCCAGCTTGGGATTGACCCCGAGACTGGTGCTCCGCACGCAGACTTCATCAAGCAGGTTGAAGGCGCGATTGCAGGACTGTCAGCACTCCTTGAAGCGGCCGGTGGATCCCTTGACAACGTCGTAAAGACCACTTGCTTCCTCTCAGGAGATATGAGCAAGTTCGCCGAATTCAATGGCATTTACGGAAAGCACTTTTCGGGAATCCGACCAGCACGCTCAACCTTTGCAGTCGCAGCACTTCCACTCGGTGCACAGGTTGAAATCGAAGCCATCGCAGTTCTCGACTAAAAAACCTGTTGCTTATGCAACCTCCGTGCCATTTTCAAAAATGACCCTGATGTAGCCCGTACCGCATGCCAAGAATACTCCTTGGTATGCGGTTATCATCTTCAATCTATCAATCTCAACAGCAGTCGCAGCGGATCGACCCGCGGCAGATTCTCGCCAGTGAAATCATGTCGTGGTCAGACCGCGAGCTTGAAGGTGCTATCGAGCGCGAACTTGCTGAAAACCCGGCCCTTGAAGCCCGGGATCACAACGGCCTCTTCGGAACCTACGGGTCAACCGTCGGTGGCACTGGCCTGACATCGTCGCTGAAAGAAAGCGGTCCGCGAACCCTTCAGCTGTCTGCTCTCCAGGACGGAGATGGCATCGACGACCCATTCGACAGAGTTGCCGGTCAGGTATCGCTCTCCGAACACCTCCGTTCGCAGCTCCCGGACATCAAGGCGATGTATCCGGATATTAACCTCCACGCACTCCTCTATCTCATCGACAATATCGATGACCGTGGGTATCTCGACACCGACATCGCCGATGTTGTGATGTCCACCAACTGCGACTATGAAGATGCCAATGAAGCATTGGAAGCGCTGCAGCAAATGGACCCGCCCGGCATCGGTGCCCGCGACCTCCAGGAATCGCTTATCCTCCAAGCCAAGCATTTGATTGCAGATGGCCAGGGCTCGCAGCTTGCGCTCAAAATCCTACAGGATCACTGGCTAGACTTTACGAGTAACCGTGAGCAACGCATTTGTACACGGATGCGCATCACGCCTCAGCTCTACGCCAAGGGCATCGAGTTTATCCGAAAAGCCCTCGTCCCCTATCCAGCCAGCGGCTTCCGACCAGATCATGGCCGTGCGGAATCAGCACCTGCTGTGAAACCGGATATCGTTTTCATTCGAACGGAAGCTGGCATTCAGGTTGAGCTCGCCAGAGACTTTGAAAAGGATATTCAGGTCTCCGGTGAGTGGGTCAACATGCATCAAAGCAGTGACCTTAAGGATGATGCATCCAAGCGGTATGTCCGCGACCATGTTGAGCGTGCCAAGGCATTTATGACTGGGGTTGCGCGGCGTGGAAAGACGCTTAAGGCGATTGCAATCCTGCTAGCAGAAGAGCAACACGGCTTCCTCGAGACGCAAAACCGTACCTTTCTCCGTCCCCTCACCCGGCAATCTCTGTCGGAAGCACTCGAGCTGGATGAATCTGTGATCAGCCGCGCCGTGGCGGATAAGTGGGCGATGCTACCAAGTGGCGATCTGATGCCAATGGAAGCGTTCTTTGGAAACTCGGAAGCTGTGCGTGAGGCACTGTTAAAATTACTGGCATCGGAAGACTCAAATGCCCCATACTCCGATGAAGATATCGCCGCGATTTTGACAGAGCAGGGCTTCCCCCTTGCGCGTCGTACGGTCGCAAAGTATCGCTCCATTGAGCGTATTCTGCCGGCCCGCCTTCGTAAGCGCAAAAGCGCTTAAACCGATCTGTTTGTTTTCCCTTCAAACAGCTAAACCCCGGATATTCTCCGGGGTCTTTTTTTGATGCTGCATATCGTCAACACACATCCATTTTCAAACCGTGTAAGTCGCCTTTTGGACAAACGTACGTATCGCGTGCATCAACACAATATAGATGAAACACCAGACCTATCCCAGCCTGTCACCCGTTGAATATCCCTATATCGGTAGCGTTACTGGTTTCCCATTCTTTTCTTGTTAAATCATCAAATTTCATCGGTATGCTGATGTTATGCGCATGCTTGACATCATCAGAAAAAAGCGGGATGGGCTTAGCCTGTCAGCTGCTGCAATTGATTTTGTCGTAAGCGGTGTGACATCGGGTAGCATCCCCGATTACCAAACCAGCGCGCTCCTGATGGCCATTGTCCTTAACGGGATGACAGATCATGAGACGGCTGACCTCACGGCCTCGATGGCCCACTCGGGTGAAGTCCTCGCATGGGATGACCCGTTCAGCATCATCGATAAACACTCGACGGGTGGTGTGGGAGATAAGACATCCCTGATTGTCGTCCCAATCCTAATGGCCTGTGGCATCCACGTCTGTAAGATGAGCGGCCGGGGGCTTGGGCACACCGGAGGCACGCTGGACAAGCTTGAAGCCATCCCGGGTCTCTCGGTCAATCTCACCAGTGAGCAATTGCAATCTCAGACCATCGCCATCGGAGCCGCCCTCGCAGGTCAAAGCAAATCCTTGGCACCAGCGGATGGCATTTTGTATGCGCTCCGGGATGTCACGGGCACTGTCGAATCAACGCCTCTTATCGTGGCATCGATTCTCTCGAAGAAACTCGCCGGTGGTGCTGGCAACCTCGTCTTTGATGTCAAAGTTGGTGATGGTGCATTTATGCCAACTCTGCCTGCTGCGCGTAACTTGGCGGATGCCCTCATCCGTATCGCAAAGCTCCATGGCAAACGAGTTGAGGCATTGATCACGGACATGGACCAGCCGCTTGGCAAAATGGCGGGTAATGCACTTGAGCTTATTGAAGTGGTCCAGATGCTCAATCCAGCAGCTGATTCAAAACCGGATCGCCGGCTTCAGATGCTATGCGTTACCCTTGCAACAAACGGATTGATGCTCGCAGCGAATATTACAGAAGCGGAAGCCTCAACACGCGTTCTAACAGCCCTTGACAGTGGAGCGGCATTCACCGCACTCAAGTCGATCATTGGTACACAGGGTGGCGATACACGCGTCCTGGATGACACCAACCTCCTACCCGTGGCGCCGGTGATGCGGGAGGTTACTGCTACGACTGGTGGCTACATCTGTCGTATTCCTGCCAGGACGATTGGCGATGCTGTTGTCCAGCTTGGCGGTGGACGCGCGGTAAAGACGGATGTTATCGATCACCGCGTTGGTATCGAAACGCTTGTGCATATCGGCGATGCCATCCGGCCCGGAGACACACTGTTCCGTGTACACGCGGCGACAGATGACGTAGCATCGGATGTAGCAGAGCTGCTGATAAACGCCATTGGCGTCTCGGATGTTCCGGTGGCTCAAAGCCCGGTCGTCATCGAGAGGCGGGTATGAAGCCCCATTATCCGCAACGTCATCAGGTAACATCACTGCTTGTTCTCATCGCGAGTGTGAGTGTCCTTTCTGGTGATGCCCTTGCACAGCGTGCATCTCGAGGTACACAACCGCCTCCGGCTGGCAGGGATGCCTTTATGCCGCTTCCGAGCACTACCGCTTCGGATTTGGCGCGGCGGCTTCAGGCAGACCCAAAGCTCCTGAATGCCTATGCAAAGCACTTTGGCGTCGAT